>DATGGJ010000280.1:0-6643 GCA_035308585.1 Terriglobales bacterium | reverse complement strand
GAAGCCACATCTGGGTTTCCCACCCCACCAGACGTCCCGCGGCGTCGATACCGCCGCGCACGTCCAGAAGCTGTGCCGGCCCTTTGGGGTCCCACCCGTGTTCGTCGGCTCGCATCCACTGCACGCGCACCGGCGCGCCGACGGCCTTCGAGAGCATCAACGCGTCGGCGGCCGCATCGTCATTGCCGTTCGTGCCGTACGAGCCGGAGCCATCCATGTAGACGACCCGCATCTTCTCGGTGCTGGTGGGCTGCGCCAATGGTGCGGCCTCAGCGGTAGCGCCAGACGTATTCAAAGCCTGCGGCGTGCAGACCAGGTTCCTGCACCAGGCGCCCAATGGGCGCAACATCAACCATGACTGCGGGGCCCTGCATCCTCAAACCGTAGCCCAGGCGCTGGCGGCCGAAAATGGGCACTACGATCTGGGCATTACTTTTGATGGCGACGCCGACCGCGCCCTGTTCAGCGATGCCGCCGGCCGCGTGGTCAATGGCGATGCCGTCCTGCTGCTGACCGCCCGCGACCTGCAGGCGCGCGGCGCTTTGGTGGGTTCGCTGGTGGTGGCCACCACCATGTCCAACATGGGGCTGGAGATTGCTCTGCGCCGCTCCGGCATTCGCATGCTGCGCGCTCCCGTGGGCGACAAGTACGTGCTGGAAGAAATGCTCAAGCACGGCAGCACGCTGGGGGGAGAGCAATCCGGCCACATCATCTTTCGCGACGGCGATGCCACCACCGGCGATGGCCTGCTGACCGCGCTGCGCGTGCTGCAGGTGATGGCGCGCAATGGTAAGCCGCTGGCCGAACTGGTGGCCGACCTCAAGGTATTCCCCCAGACCATCAAGAACGTGCGCGTGCGCGAAAAGAAGCCGCTGCTGGAGATTCCCGCCGTGGCCGCCGCCATTACCGCGGCGGAGAAGGAACTGGACGGCAACGGCCGGGTGGTGGTGCGCTACTCCGGCACCGAAGCCCTGGCCCGGGTAATGGTGGAAGCCGAAGACGAAGTCAAAATGCACCGCCTGGCTAATGCGATAGTCTCCGCCATCCAGCACGAGTTGGGGACTTCCTAGAGGAGCGACTGCTTCTGGGCGCTATTTGGCCGTAAGCTGCCGCTTCACAATCTCGCTCACCAGCTTGCCATCCACCCGGGCGCCGGTGCTCTGAAAGTGGGCCATGACCGCCTTCATGACCGTGCCCATGTCCTTTAGGGTGGGAGTGCCCAGTTCCGCCAGCTTGGCCCGCACCACTGTCTCGATTTCGGACTCCGGCGCCGCCTGCGGCAGGTAGGATTCTATGAGCTTGATCTCGGCGGCTTCCTTGTCCGCCAGTTCCTGGCGCCCGCCCTTGGTGAACTGCTCCACCGAGTCTTTGCGCTGCTTTATCAGGGTGTTGAGGACCTGCATCTCCTCGCTGTCCTCCAACTTGCCCCGCTTTTCAACCTCGCGGTTCTTGAGCGCGGCTTTCACCATGCGCAGGGCGGAAAGGCGGCGCTCATCCCGGGCGCGCATCGCCTCGGTCATGTCCTTTTGTACTTTTTCGCTGATGCTCATCGTGGTTCATTATAGAGGCTGGCCTTCCCCGGCAACGGTATGATTGCGCCCCAGGGGGCCGCAGTGTACCCCCCTGGCTCGTTGGACTTGCCCGGGTCCCCAGGACGCCGCGCAGGCCTTCGCGCAAGAGCACCTGGCCGGCGCTGGGCAACATAATGAGCTCACTTTCACCCTTAGCCATCGTACTGGGGATTATCTTCGGCTTAGCCGTGCTGGGCGCGGTGATCGCCCTGGTGTATAACCTGCGCAAGTTCGCCGGGTTTCGCCAGGTCGGCCGCGACGCGGAAAAGATTGAAGATTCCCTGGCGGGCGAGCTGTTTCGCGATGGCGACGACCTGGTGGTCTCGGGCAACTTTGGCCGCCTTCCCACGGTGGTGCGCTTCTCCAACAAGCAAGACGTACCCGGCCTGAACATCCGCATGGGGGTACCGGCCAACTTCACCTTGTGGATAGCGCCACGTTCCGCCGACCCCGGGGAGGGCCGGGCTACGCTGCGTACCGGCGACAGCGCTTTTGATAACCGCTTCATTACCCGCAGCGATGATCCCGGACAGGCACGGCTGTTCCTCGCCCTGCAGACAGTGCCGCGGGCGATTCACCAGCTAGCCTGTTCCAACGGAAGCTTCCTGGCCATTACGCCCGCCTCGGTGGAAATCAGCGAGCTGGAGATTCCCGCCGAATCCGTCGCTTCCCATGTTTTGGAACATCTGCAGTCAGTGGCTATCCTGGCGGCTGCCCTCAAGCACATGCCGGCCGCCGACACCGTCAAAGTGGAGCCGCTGCGCAAGGAGCGGCGCATACTGGGTCGTGCCGCGATTGTGGTGGGAGCTATTACCGCTGTGGCAGTGGTTATTGCCGCTACCCAACGGGAGGCGAGCAAGGAGACCCCCGTGCTGGCCCAGGCCCCAAGCGTCGCCGCCGGCGTCCTGCCGGTTGACGCCACCCGCATCGCGGGAGTGGACGGCTGGCGGGCGGCGACCCCCGACGACTTCGATCCCGATGCGGCCGCCTGGTTGCGCGCCGCCGGTGCGCCGGTGAGCGGCCGCATTGTGGGAGATTTCTCGGGCCGCGGCGGCGACCAGGATGTGGGTTACGTTCTGGTGCGCTCAGACGGAATGCGGCGTATCGTGCTGCTGGCCGGCGACGAGGACCTCTATGACGTGCGCTACCCGGAGATCGCGGTGGCCGCGCGCGTGCCCAAATCCACGCTGAATGGAATTCACTGGACAGGCCCTGTCCCCCTTAACGTCAGCGGCGACGGCCTGTTGATTGTGCGCTCCGGAGGCGACCCGCACTCGGGCCTGGTCTTGTTTGTCGCCGACGGCCGCATCGTGACCGCCATCCCCGACAATTACCAGAACCTCAGCCCGCAGTAAAAGCCGCCCCCATCCTCAGGACGCCTTGGCCTCGGGCTGAAATTGCAGGCTCTCAACCAGTTTCTTGCTGCGCACGTGGTCCAGATAACGGTGCCGGCGGCAGAACTGCGATCCTTCCTGCGAGGCGCGCCGGCAGCGCGCGCTCTGCAGCATAATGGCGGAGCGGAGTTGTGTAGCATGGCAGCGCTGCGCCCCACAGGAGTCGCAGATGTTGTCTTCACGCCAGGCGTGGCGATGTCGGTTCATGCTCATGTCGAAGCCCTATCTGGTGCGCTGGCGTTCCGGCCAGCCCGTCGCGGGAGCGACTTTGGAATCCACGTATCCGGCCAGCCCGAGCCCAGCAGCCCTTCACCGGCGTGCCGGCAGGTATCAGTCCAGTTATTTGGACGTCGGAGCGCTCACAAATGTTGTGTGCCCATCCAGTCGAATCCCCGAAAGCGATAGCAGCGTCAGGCTTTAGCAAGCTTGGGCTAGCGTCAGATATCACTGTATATCTCGCCCGGCGAATCCGCCTGGCGGCGGCGGTTCCCGCTTTGGACCAGCCACCCTTCCTCAAGTCCCCGGGAAGATTTTGCTGGAAGTGCCGGGTGAGCTAAGCTGAGAGGGATTCCTAATACTCCAAAAAAGGTCTCCTCCTGCCATGTTGCGAAAGACGCGCTTGTTTACTCCCGGCCCCACGCCGCTGCTGCCTGCGGCGCAGGTGGCCATGGCCTCCGCCGGCATGCACCACCGCACCGCCGAGTTCCGCGCCCTGTTCACCCGCACCCTGGCTGATCTGAAGGAATTTATCGGCACCAGGAACGACGTTCTCCTGCTGGCCTCCTCGGGCACCGGCGCTATGGAAGCTTCCGTCTCCAATCTGACCTCGCCGGGTGACCAGGTTCTGGTGCTTACGGCCGGCAAGTTCGGCGAGCGCTGGCGCGATCTGGCCCAGGCTTACGGCTGCCAGGTGGAACTGGCCAGCGCCGCTTATGGGCAAACCTTCTCCAGCGCGCAAATTCGCGAGAAATTGACCCCTGGCGTGCGCGCTGTGTACGTACAGGCTACGGAAAGCTCGACCGGGGTCAGGCACGACCTGGAAGCCATCGCCGGGCTGGTGCGGGCGCAATCGCCGCAAGCCCTGCTGGTGGTGGATGCCATCACCGGGCTGGGCACTACCCGCCTGGATGTGGACGCCTGGGGCATTGACGTAATCATCGGGGGCTCGCAGAAAGCGCTGATGATTCCCCCCGGGCTGGCCTACCTGGCGGTGAGCGAGCGCGCCTGGCAGCGCGCGGAGAGCGCGCGTTCACCCCGCTATTATTTCGACCTGCGCAGGGAGCGCAAAGCCGCCGCCAAGGGCGAGTCGGCCTATACCCCGGCGACGGCGCTCATTGCCGCCCTGGGCGCTGCCCTGGACTACCTGCGGCAGGGGGGCGATGGCAGCCTGGTTGCGGGGCGTGACCGCCTGATCGCCGGCGCCGAACTCTGCGCCCAGATGACCCGAGCGGCGGTCGCCGCCCTGGGCCTGCGCCTGTTCGCACCCGCAGCCCCGGCTTCGGCGCTCACCGCGGTGGTGCCGCCGGCGGGGCTCGATTCGGGCAAGGTGGTGGCCGGATTGCGCGAGAACTTCGGCGCGGTGGTGGCCAATGGACAGGGCGAGATGAAGGGCAAGCTCTTCCGCATCGCCCATATCGGTTACTACGACTACCTGGACACCATCGGCGTGATTGGCGCGCTGGAGCATGTGCTGGCCGCCACCGGGGCGCCGGTTGAGATGGGCGCCGGCCTGCGCGCCGCCCAGGAGGTCTATGCCGCCGCAGCCGGCGCCGCAGAACCGGCCGCCGTCCGCGCCTGACAGGAAACCGCCATGAAAATCGTTATCGCAGAGAAAATTTCCTCCTCGGCCATTGGCCTACTCAAGGAAGAATCACGCTGGACGGTAGTCACCCACGAACAGCTGAACGGCAACCTGGCCACGCAGGTGGAGAGTGCGGACGCGCTGATCGTGCGCTCTGCCGTTTACGTGGATTCCGCCCTGCTGGAGCACGCCCGCAAACTGCGCGTCATCGGCCGTGCCGGCGTAGGCGTGGACAACATTGACCTGGAGGCCGCCACCCGCAAGGGCATCGCGGTCATGAATACGCCCGGCGCCAACGCGGTGGCCGTGGCCGAGCATACCTTGGGCCTCATGCTGGCCCTGGCCCGCCACCTCTGCCGCGCCGATCAGGGCACCCATGCCGGTAAATGGGAGAAAAAAGCGCTGCAGGGAAGCGAATTGCGGGGCAAGACCCTGGGCATCGTCGGCCTCGGCCGGATCGGCATGGAGGTGGCTAAGCGGGCGAGCGTCTTCGGCATGAAGGTGATCGCGCACGATCCCTTCATTTCCACCTCCGTGACTCGCGAGCAAGGCATTCGACTCACCGAACTGGATGAAGTTTATGGGGAGAGCGATTACCTGACCCTGCACGTCGGCCTGACTCCGCAAACGGCGCACATGATCAATGCGGCGTCGCTGCCCAAGCTCAAGCGCGGCGCCCGCCTCATCAATTGCGCCCGGGGCGAACTGGTGGATACGGCGGCGCTGGCGGAGGCGCTCAAGTCCGGCCACCTGGCTGGCGCCGGCCTGGACGTCTTCGAAGTAGAGCCGCCCAAGGGCTCCCCCCTGCTCGAACTGGGCAATGTGGTGCTCACGCCGCATATTGGCGGCTCCACTCATGAGGCCCAGGAGGCGGTCGGCTATCAGATCGCGCAGCAGGTGCTGGAATACCTGAAGCACGGCGTAATCCAGAACGCCGTCAACGTGCCTTCTGTCTCCCACGACGAGTACCTGCAGATGCAACCCTACATCGTGCTGGCCGAGCGCCTGGGAGGCTTTCTGGCGCAGATTGTGGAAGGCGCGCCGCAGGAGATTTCGCTGCGCTACACCGGAGCCATTGCCGAATGGAAGACGGAACTGGTGCGCAACGCCGCCATCAAGGGCGTGCTCAACCAGATGGTCTCGGAGAACGCCAACCTGGTGAACGCGGCCGCGCTGGCGGAAAGCTGTGGCGTGCGCGTGCACGAGGCGCGCAAGAGCAAGGGCGTGGGCGGAGCGGGCAACGTCATTTCCGTGCTGCTTAAGAGCTCCGCGCAGGAATGCCTGGTCAAGGGCACGGTCCTGCATGGCCAGTCCCCGCGCCTGCTGGCGGTGGACGATATTGACGTGGAAGCTCCGCTGGAGCGCAACCTCATCTACCTGCGCAACCGCGACGTTCCCGGGGTCATAGGCAGAATCGGCACCACTTTGGGCGAGCACAAAATCAACATCGCCGATTTCTCCCTGGGACGCCGCGCGCACAACGGCGAAAGCGGCGTGCGCCAGGCTATTGCCGTAGTGCACGTGGATAGCCGGGTGCCGGAGAACGTGCTGGCGGAGCTGCGCAAAATACCAGCGGTGGAGTCCGCGCGCGCCATCCGCCTGTAGATCTTTTCTCACCACAGAGGGCACAGAGAGCACAGAGGATTGGTAATTTGGTAATTTCTAATTTGTAATTCCGCGGCTCGCCGAAGACTTGATTCCTCAATCCGATTTGTCTTTCATTCGTTGATCATCAATCGTCAATTGATCCTTTCATTCGTCATTCTTCAATCACAACAGCCGGTCGCCGCGGTAAATAAGCTGTCCGTCAACGACGCGCGCTTCCGCCATCAGCTTGTGGGGCCGCGCCGGACCAGCGTCGTCAATGTGCAGCACCT
>DATGGJ010000279.1:0-1964 GCA_035308585.1 Terriglobales bacterium | reverse complement strand
GCATTTTTCATCGCCACCAGCAGTTCGTCGAAATCCAGCGGCTTGCCCACGAAGTCGTAGGCGCCGAGCTTGAGCGCGGTCTTGATGTCGTCCAGTTGGGGGTCGGCGGTAATCATGATGACAGCGCGGGCGTCCTGGGATTTTTTCAGCTCCTCCAGAACCTGGAGGCCGTTGGCATCGGGCAGGCGCACATCGAGCAGCACCAGGTCGGGCGACTCGTGACGGGCCTGGGTGAGGGCGGAGTCCCCGGTGTCGGCTTCCATCACCTGGTAGCCCCATTCCTCACACTTCTGGCGCAGAGACCAGCGCACCAGCCTCTCGTCATCAACAATAAGGACTTTCTCCCCAGCCATTGAGACATAGTGTACTGGAGGCGGGCACAGGGGTGTGTGACGGCCATCACAGGGGGCGACGGGGAGGGTAAGCGCCTGCAGGGCGGGGGTTTTTGTCTGCCCGTTACGGCGCCGGGCGACAGTAAATCACAGCGCCAGGGGCGGCGCGCCGGGCAATAATTTTTTTGCTTCCTGCCATGAACATTATTCATCCAAGAACGCGTTGCCGGTGGTTGACGCTTTCGCCCGCGCGACTTTAGACTCGTGAACTGAAGATATGCGGTCGCTTTGCCATTTTCGCCAGATGTGTTGTTGCGCTTGTTGTTGCGCGCTCGTGTCTTCTGGCGCAGGAGGAATGCTGACCTAAAGAGTTTTTATTTCGGCACTCATAGCCCACCGCCAGTAGAAAGCTGGCGGTGGGTTTTTTGCTTTTATGCTCAATTCTCAAAAAGAAACCAAGGCACAGCGGGTCGAGCGCCTCAAAGGCGAAAAGAATCCGTGGGAGCGGCTGGATGAGATTCGCGGCTTCGCGCGGCAGGGATTTGCGTCCATTCCGCCGGAGTGGCTGAGCACCTATTTCCGCTGGTGGGGAGTGTACACGCAGGGAGATGGCGCCGGGGTGGTGGGTGGGCAAGGAGGCGAAGGCAAAGCTCTTCCCTTTTTTATGCTGCGCATACGCATTCCCAACGGGCTGCTGCTTTCCCATCAGTTGCGCTCCATCGCCGAACTCACGGAGCGCTATGCCCGTGGCATCGCGGACATTACGGTGCGGCAGAACATCCAGCTGCATTGGATCACCGTCGAGGCCCTCCCTGAGGTCCTGGAAGCGCTTTGGCGCTGCGGATTGAACACAATGGGCTCCTGCGGCGATGTGACGCGCAACGTCACCGGCTGTCCGCTGGCGGGCTTGGATGCCGACGAGATCTGCGACGCCTCGCCGCTGGCGCTGGAAGCCACGCGCCTGCTGGCGGGAAATTCTGATTTCTACAATCTGCCGCGCAAATTCAAAATCTCGATCACCGGCTGCCAGGTGTGGTGCTCCTGCCCGGAGATTAACGACGTTGGGCTGACCGCTGCCCGGCGCGCTTTTGGCGGGGAGTCGGAGGTTGGCTTCTCGCTGCGAGTGGGCGGAGGACTCTCGACGGAACCTCATCTGGCGGCGCGACTGAACGCCTTTGTGCGCTGGAACCAGGTGCTCCCCGTGGTAAAGGGAATTGCCGAAATGTTTCGCGACTCGCCGGGGTTGCGGGAGCACCGTGAACGGGCGCGGCTGAAATTCCTGTTCCTGCGCCAGGGGTGGACGCCAGAGCGCTTTCTGCGGGAGCTGGAGAGCCGCATCGGGTTCCGTCTTGATCCGGCGGCGGAAGAGGAACCGCCCGACGACGTGTACCGCGATCACGCAGGAATCCATTCCCAGAAACAGAAAGACTACTGCTATGTGGGAGCAGCCGTGTTGCGCGGCCGCATTAGCACCGACCAAATGCGCACCGCCGCCGACCTGGCCGAGCGCTTCGCCGGCGGTGAGCTGCGCAGCACCGGCATGCAGAACCTGGTGATCGTTAACGTGCCGCGGGCGAACACGGCAGGCCTGGCGCGGGAACTGGAGGGCATAGGGGTGCGGGTTGGCGGATC
>DATGGJ010000278.1:0-8074 GCA_035308585.1 Terriglobales bacterium | reverse complement strand
GACGCGGAGCGCATCGCGGTAGCCGCGCAGCGGGCGGAAATCGGCACCCATAACGGCACCCTCGGAGTGCCCGCTGAGCCCGGGAAGGGCACAGTGGCTTCACAGCAATCGCGGGTGAGGCCCGCCATAGTGGTGAAAATGGAGGGCGAAGAGTTTCGGCCATCACAAGTGACCATTGCCGTCGGCCAAACTGTGGAGTGGAAGAACACCACCGGCGATCCCCATACGGTAACGCTGGTGCCTGACAGGGTGCTGGTTCCGGCTGATGCCGCATTGCCCCGCAATGCCCAGCCCTTCGGTTCCGGCACCATCCCGGCGGGTATGACTTTCAGCCACACATTCACCGTGCCTGGAACCTACCGCTACTTCTGCACCCTGCACGAAGGCAATGGCATGGTGGGTGAGGTGATCGTCAGGTGATCCCGCTCGTTATCCGCGGGGAGCGGACGCTATAATCAGCGCATGTTTGGGGCCGCCCGAAAGGCAGGAACCGTCGCCGTCCTGATGGTCCTGGCTTTTCCCTGCATGGTGCGGGCACAAACGGCGAATCCACAGAATTGGCCTTCTCCAGCCTCATTGACCATCGTCACCGACCGTTTGCCGGAGCCGGTTGCCCACCATCCCTATCACTTCCAATTGGTAGCCCAGGGCGGCAGGCCACCCTATGCCTGGGCGATAGTCGAAGGCGAACTGCCGCCCGGCCTCCGTCTGGACCCGAACGCAGGAACCATTACCGGCGTGCCGAAGAGTAAAGCGACGGCGCGGTTTACCGTGCGCGTGACCGATTCTTCGCAACCACCCCTGAGCGCTACGCGTGAGGTTGCCATTACCTCGGCAGCCGCTCTGGAAATGGAATGGCAGCGTGAACCGGTCCTGGAAAACGATGGCATCTATGGCGAAGTCAAAGTCGGCAATCCCAGCAAGGATTCCTACGATTTGACATTCATCATCGTGGCCGTCAACCAGATCGGCAAGGCATTCGCGCTGGGTTACCAGCACTTCACTTTGCTCCCGCAGGCCACCCAGAACATAGCCTTCGGTTCCGTCCTGCCGCTGGGCTCCTACATTGTGCATGCCGACGCGGTGGGAGAGGTCCCCGCGAAAGATGTGATCCGGCGGGCCCGGCTGCAGACTCCCGAGCCGCTGGTGAAGAAGTGATATTCTTTGGACCTTCCGCATCTTGGCTGAGAATCCCATTAACGTAGCCGTCGTCGGGGCCGGTGCGTTCGGGCGCAACCACGCGCGTGTATATCGGCGGCTGGAGCAAGCGGGCGACCCCGTCCATCTGGCGGCGGTGGCCGACCAGGATGCGGCCCGGGCCGCGGCGCTGGCGCGCGAATCCGGCTCCGAAGTGGCTGCCTTCAGCAATATTGGCGAGTTGATAACCCGCGGCGGCATCCAGGCTGCCTCTGTTGCTGTGCCCACGGTGGACCATGCCAGGGTGGCCGGCGAACTGATGGCGGCGGGCATGGATGTGCTTATTGAGAAGCCCCTGGCTTCCACGCTGGCTGACGCCGATGAACTGATCACGCTGGCGCAGCGCCACGCTCGCATCGCCCAGGTGGGGCACCTGGAACGCTTCAATCCCGCGGTGCAGGCAACATTGCGGCTGGTCACCCGCCCCATGTTCTTTGAGGCGCACCGGCTGAGCGTTTTCAGTCCCCGCTCCCTGGATATTGACGTGGTGCTCGACCTGATGATCCACGACCTCGACATCGTGCTCACGCTGGCGAACTCGCCGGTCAGCGAGGTGCGCGCCGTCGGCCTGCCCGTTCTTTCCCGCCAGGTGGATATCGCCAACGTGCGCCTGGAGTTCCAATCCGGTTGCGTGGCCAACCTCACCGCCAGCCGGGTGAGCACGGAAAAGGTGCGCAAGCTGCGTTTCTTCCAGCCGCGGCAGTATGTCTCGATTGACTATTCCCGTCAGGACGTGTTGGTGTTTACCGTCGCCGCAAATGCCGGGGCGAGCGGAACCGCAGTGCCGGGCGCGCCGGGCTCCCCCATCCAGGTGGCCAAGCCGGAGATACAGACGCGGGAACCGCTCGAGGCCGAACTGCGGGCGTTCGTGGAGGCCGTGCGCCGGCGCTCCCGGCCGGTGGTTCCGCTGGAGGACGGTCGCCGTGCCCTGGCCCTGGCCTTGGAGATCCAAACCGCCATGCGTGCGCACAGCCAGCGGGCGAATTTGGACGTTCTGGGCGCCGGCAACTGATCATTGTGGCGCGGGCGGCCCCGCAACGGAGGGCTGAACTCAAGCCATCCACAAATTGCACATAGCCGTTCCAGGACTAAGTGACAAGTGCCAGCTGCTCTAGGTGCTTCGCGCCGCCGCAATAGGTTAACTCACTGGGATACGGCGGTTAGGTCAAGTACTTCTGTGCTTTAGCCCTCCCTGCCTTTAGTGCGAAAATAGACCCGCTTGGCTGGCCACCCTCGCTTGCAGCCCAAGGGCCAGCCATTCGCATTTCGACCGGCAGCCCCATGGCGTCTACGGAAATCCCGCCCCGCAAGCCGTTTCTGCCGCCCCCCCTCTATGCAGTGGGAGCAACCAGGGGTGCAGAACTGGCTTCACGGTCCGAGCCGGGAGTCCTGCCCGTCCCCAAATTTCTAGCCTCTTTGCAGGATGAAATTGACCGCTCGCACCGCCGCGAGGCGTTCTGGATGTCGGTGCTGGTTCATCTGGTTGCCCTGGTGGGCTTTATCAATGGCGCGAAGTTATTGCCGGCGCATGGGATGGTAGTGCCTGCCAACACCGAGGTGCTGCAAACCCATGAATACACATTCCTGGTACTGCCGCCCGACCTGCAAAAGAACGTTTCCCGCCCCCACACTACTGTTCTTTCCGACAAGAATCGGGTGGCGACTTCACGGCAGCCGGTGATTGACCGCAAGGCGCTGCAGCACGTTCTGGCCAGCAGCTCGAAAGGGACGGCCAGCGCCCAGCCTCACCAATTCAAGGCGAAACTGACGCCGGCGGCGGTCCCGGCGAAGCCCACACCGCAACCGCCAATGGAAGTGGCGGCAGCAACCCCTCCTGCCCCCATCCGCTCCGGTCAGCCGGAGATGGCAAGTGTTCCGGCGGCGGCTCCGGCGACTCCTCCCCCGACCATGGCGCATCCCGCGCCCGGCTCCCTTGCCGGCACGCCCCTCGGCGAGTCCGCAAGCCCCAGCGTTGGCAACACTGAGAACGGGATCAGCGCCGCCCATTCACAACCCGCCAGCCAGAGCCAGGTGGATGTACTTAGCGACACCATGGGTGTGAATTTTGGTCCGTACCTTAGCCGGGTGCTGCACGCCGTCCGGCTCAACTGGTACAACCGCATTCCGGAGTCAGCCCGCGCCCCCCTCATGAAACGGGGCAAAGTTTCCATTCAGTTCGATATTTTGAAGACCGGCGCAATCGCCGCCATGGAGGTAGTCGGAACCTCCGGCGACCCCTCCCTGGACGGCGCTGCCATCGGCGGGATTAACCAATCTGGCCCCTTTCCCCCGCTACCCCCACAGTTTCAGGGACAATATCTGGCCTTGCGCTTCCACTTCTTCTACAACCCGGACAACAACGACTTGAGGTAGTTCGGAAAGTAATCCTGCCGGGTTCGGACGGCATATTCCTAAGCAGTTGTAAGGAGGAGACTTGAGAAGCATTTTTCGCAGGTTGCTCGAGTGTGGGCTGTTGCTGCTGATGCTGACTGTAACCGCGGCCTTGGCTGCCGCCCAGGAACATAACGCCGAGGGCTACGTGTTCTTCGCTCCCGGGGTGATTACATCGCCGGGTAGTTCCACGGCCAGCTTGCACTTCGGCGGCGGCGGCGAAGGATTTTTACACAAGGGAATTGCCGCCGGGGCGGAACTGGGGTACCTGGCGCCGTGGAGCGATTTTGGCAGCGGCATCGGGGTTTTTTCGCTGGATGGGCAATATCACTTTGCCCGCGGACAGAGGGTGGTGCCGTTTGTGACCGCCGGATATTCACTGGGGTTCCACAACGGTCACATCAATCTTTTCAATTACGGCATTGGGGCAAATATCTGGATGAAGTCCAACCGCGGCATACGCCTGGAATTCCGCGATCACGTGGACAGCAGCAATCACTACATTGATTTTCGAATCGGATATGCCTTCCGGTAGAGCAGAAGCCGGGAGGTGGTAGTCAAGTCAGGGGCCGACCTGGCGAGGGCTGGGTCGGCGGCCAGCCCCGCACCCCTGCAGCGGCATCGCCTACAATTGCTGAATGGAGAAGCCGCCTAGTTCTAACCCGCCAGGTAAGCCTGCGCCTGCGCGCGTCACTTTTAGCGCGGAGCGAAGGCGGGCGTTGCGCGCCGAGGCGGCCGGAATACTCCTGATCGTGCTCGCCATTCTGATTTACACAATTCTGCGTTATGGGGCGCACATCAACTGGAGCGCCCGCTAGCCGTGCCCGAACCGGCCAGCACCAGCCCCGATTGGCCGCTCCTTGTGGTTGTGCTGGGGCCGACGGGAAGCGGCAAAACCGCGTTGTCGCTGGCGCTCGCCGAACGTTTTGGGGGCGAAATCGTGAACTGCGACTCGGTGGCCTTGTACCGCGACTTCGACATTGGCACGGCCAAGCCGAGTGCGGAGGAGCGCGCCCGCGCGCCGCACCATCTGTTCGATATTGCCGAGCCCAGCTCGCAGGTGACCGCCGGAGAATATGCGCAACAGGCGAGGCAGGTGCTGCGTGAAATCAGCGCCCGCCACAAGCTGCCCATCGTGGTGGGCGGCACCGGCCTGTATCTGCGGGCGCTGCTGGAGGGGCTCTTTTCCGGGCCGGGCCGGTCGGAGGAATTGCGCCAGCGACTGCGCCGCCGCGCGCAGAGCAAGGCTTCCGGCTACCTGCATCGGCTGCTGGCCCGGCTGGACCAGGACGCAGCGGAGAAGATCCATCCCCACGACACGCCCAAGCTCATTCGCGCCATCGAAGTGTGCATTGCGGGCCGGCAGCGAATGACGGCCATGTGGCGGCAGGGGCGCGAGCCGCTGCGGGGTTTTTGCATTCTGCGCCTGGGCCTGGATCCGGACCGCCGCCAGCTTTATGCGCGCATCAACCGGCGTGCGCAGCAGATGTTTGCCGCCGGCCTGGTGGAGGAAACCGCGCGCCTGCGGGAAAAATACGGCGACCGGGCCTGGGCCCTGAACTCGCTCGGTTATCAGCAGGCAGGCCAAATACTGCGCGGAGAGCTCAGCGTCGACATGGGAATCGCAAAGGCGCAGCAGGGACACCGTAATTATGCCAAACGGCAGATGACCTGGTTTCGCCGCGAACCGGGTGTCCAGTGGCTGCGCGGTTTTGGCGATGAGCCCGCTATCCAGCAACTGGCCGCACGCCTAATCGAAAGCGGCTCAGGCGCTGCCCCATCCGGGGTATAATCGCGCCGCGCCGGCTCTACGCCAGCGGCTACCCCGTTGAAATCCTGCGGTTTGGCCGTGTGGTTGGCAAAACCACCAGGCTCTTCCCCGGCCCGCGCTGCCGGACGGCGGCGACTTTTCCTTGGACAATCGAAAGAAAACGTACTAAAAAGAAAGGGAAGGCAAAACCGGCCAACCCCGCCGGCGAACGTCCCCGCGAGTTTATTGTGCTCAACGAAGAACGCCGCCGCGCCATCCTCGATATCACCAACCGCGAGGGACGCGTGCTGGTCAAGGAACTGGCGCGCCGCTTCACTACTTCCCAGGTCACCATCCGCAAGGACCTGGAGGTGCTGCACGCGCAGGGGTTCGTGCATCGCACCCATGGCGGGGCGCTGCCCTTCCGCGAGGGCGCGCTCTCCGACCCCACCCTGCGGGAGAAGGAAAAGCTGTACCGCAAGGAGAAACTGCACATTGCCACCGCCGCGGCGCGCATGGCGCAGGAAGGACAGGTGGTCATCCTGGATTCCGGAACCACCACCACCGCCATCGCGCGCGGGTTGCGCCACATGCAGAACCTGACCATCGTGACCAATGCCGTGAACATCGCGGCGGAACTGGCGGGAACGCCCATTGAGGTGATCCTTACCGGGGGCACGCTGCGCAAAAACTCGTTTTCTCTGGTCGGACCCATAGCCGAAGACACACTGCGGCGGCTGAACGCCGATATTCTGTTCCTGGGTGTGGATGGCTTCGACGTGCACTACGGCTTGAGCACGCCCAACCTGCTGGAAGCCAAGGTTAATCGGGTGATGGTGGAGGTGGCCAAGCAGACGGTGGTGGTGTGCGATTCCAGTAAATTCGGACGGCGCAGTTTGTCGCTGATCGTGCCCACCTCGGGGGTACATAAAGTGATTACGGACAAAAAGGCGCCCAAGTCGGATTTGCGGGCGCTGAACAAGGCGGGAGTAGAGGTTGTATTGGTTTAGAAGCCGGAACGGGTAGCTGGTGGTTAACCGTTGGTAGTTGGCGGTCCGAGCGCAGGCGCCGCTGCCAGCCTTTATCGAGCAGCTACCGTCCTCACCGAGCCAATAGAACAGGGAGATTTGATGAGCCACAATAGCGGACAGGGCGGGCAGACGCTGGCGGAAACCCTATCGCAGCCGCAGTGCTGGGCCAAATGCCTGAGCGAATTGCAAGCCAGCGGCGACCTGGAGAGCATAGCCAGGCGTTTTGCCGCGGGTGGCGAGTGGCTGTTTGTGGGCTGCGGCTCCAGCTACTACCTGGCGCAATCGGCGGCGGCCGCCTGGTCCGCCATCACCGGGCTGCGCGCCAAAGCTGTCCCAGCTTCGGAACTGCTGCTTTTTCCGGAGGCTGTGCTCGCGGGTTCGGCCGGATTGATCCCGGTGTTGATCTCACGTTCCGGGAAGACAACGGAGGTGCTGCGCGCCGCCGAATACCTGGAGGGGAGACGCAACCTGCGCACCCTGGCGGTCACCTGCGCTCCCGGCCAGCCGCTGGAAAAGGCCGCCAGCGCCGCTATTCGTCTGCCGGCGGCCGATGAGCAAAGCACGGTTATGACCCGCTCCTTCAGTTCCATGCTGCTGGCTCTGGAGGCGCTGGCCGCGACGGCGGCCGGCGACGAGTCTCTGCTGGAAAACCTGCGGCGCATGCCGGCGTTGGCTGAGCCACTGCCCGCTCCCCTGCACGCCCGCATTCTGGAATTCGTCGCTGCCAACCAGTTCGCCGATTACGTTTACCTCGGTCAAGGCCCCTTCTATGGGCTGGCCTGCGAGGCCGCGCTCAAGATCACCGAAATGTCCTGTTCCTACGCCCAGCCCTTCCATGCCCTGGAATTCCGTCATGGGCCCAAAGCGATTCTGGGACCCGAAGTGCTGGTTACCTTCCTGCTTTCTGAACAAGGCGGGCAAGCTGAGCTGGATGTTCTGGAAGAAGTGAAGCGGCTGGGCGCCACCACCCTGGTTGTGACCAACGCGGCCAATGAACGGGTGCGGGCGAATGCCGATCTGCTGGTCGAACTGGGGTTCGAGCTTCCGGAGTACGCGCGTCTGGCGGCATACAGCCTGACCGGGCAGTTGCTGGGCATCGCCACCGCGCTGAAGAAGGGTTTCAATCCAGATCAGCCCCGCAACCTGTCGCGAGTAGTGGTGCTGGAACCAGCCGAGAAGCCGCAACATGCCGCGTTTTGATGTGGCAGTGGTCGGGGAACTCAACCTCGACCTCATCCTCTATGGCCTGCCGGAACAGTTGCCGGCAGAGCGCGAATTCCTCGCGGATGGGCTCAGGCTCACGCTGGGCAGTTCCTCCGCCATCCTGGCGCACAATCTGGCAGCGCTGGGGGCGCGGGTGGCTTTTGCTTCCCTGATCGGCGATGACCCGCTGGGCGCAATCGCCCTGCAACGGCTGGCCGCCGCCGGGGTGGACGTTTCGCAAGTGAAGAAGGCCGGCGACCGCACCACCGGGCTTACCGTAATTCTGCAGCATGAGGGGCGGCGGCGCATCCTCACTTATCCCGGCACCATGGCGGATATGAGCCGGGCCGATCTCGATGCTGAATTTTTGAAGTCGGCCCGGCACTTCCACGTGTCGTCCTTCTTCCTGCAGCCGGCGTTGCGGCCGCAGGTTTCCCGGTTGTTTGCCGAAATGAAAGCTGCCGGGCTGAGCACCTCTTTCGACACCAATGACGATCCCGAG
>DATGGJ010000277.1:0-1933 GCA_035308585.1 Terriglobales bacterium | reverse complement strand
GCGCCCTGCAGGGAGAGCCCGGGGTAATAGCAGAAGGAAGGCACCTCGATGCCCACGCTCTTGCAGGCCTCGATGAGCAGCGTGCCCGCGGGAACCGAGAGCTTCTTGCCGTCAACCGTGATGTTTACGTCTGGCATGATTTGTAATTTAGTAATTTGCAATTTGTAATTTGAAAACCCACTGCTCACATCGGTTTCAAAATTACCAATTACAAATTACTCAATTACCATTCCCACTCAGGCCGGCACCGCCACTTCCGCTGCCTTCGGCTCAAAGGGGCAGGGCCGGCCGTTCAGATGATCTTCAAATTCCTGGCGGTATTTCTTAACAATCGAAATCGCGGGCATGGCAGCCGCATCGCCCAGCGGGCAGAAGGTGCGGCCCAGCATGTTCTCCGCCAGATACTGAATGTTGCCGATGTCCTTTTCCACTCCGCCTCCGGCGTGAAAACGGTTCAGAGTCTTCTTCAGCCAGTCGGTGCCTTCGCGGCAGGGAATGCACCAGCCGCAACTCTCGTGCTGGTAGAACATCATGATGCGCTGCAGGTATTTGACCATGCAGGTAGTGTCGTCGAGCACCACCACCCCGCCGGAACCCAGCATGGAGCCGGCCTTCATGAGCTGGTCGAAATCCATGCCCACGTCGCATTCCTCGGCCTTGAGCACCGGGGTAGAAGAACCGCCGGGGGTGACTGCCTTCAGCTTATTGCCGCCGCGGATGCCACCGGCGACTTCGAAGATCATCTCCTTCAGGTTGTAGCCCAGCGGCAATTCGTACACACCGGGCTTGGCCACGTGGCCGCTGAGGCAGAACAGGCGCGTGCCGCCGTTTTTCGGCGTGCCCAGGCTGGCGTACCACTCGCCGCCGCCCAGCATGATGTGAGGCACGCTGGCCAGTGTTTCCACATTATTGATGACGGTGGGGCCGCCCCAGAGTCCGACCACAGCGGGGAAGGGGGGGCGGATGCGGGGCACGCCGCGTTTGCCTTCCAGAGATTCCATCAGCGCCGACTCTTCGCCCACTTCGTAAGCGCCGGCGCCGCCGTGCCAGTAAACGTCGAAATCGTAGCCGCTGCCGAAAATGTTTTTTCCGAGAAAGCCGCGGGCGTAGGCGTCGGCCAGCGCCTTCTGCATGATCTCTGAAAGGTAGCGGTACTCGCCGCGAATGTAGATGTAGCCGGTATGCGAGCCCACGGCGATGCCGGCCACCACCACCCCCTCGATCACGGAGTGCGGGTCGTGCTCCAGGATGAGGCGATCTTTGCAGGTGCCGGGCTCGCTCTCGTCGCCATTGCACAGCACATACTTGGGTTTGGGCGCCTGCTTGGGGACAAAGCTCCACTTCATGCCGGTAGGGAAGCCGGCGCCGCCGCGGCCACGCAGGTTGGAGGCCTTCATCTCGTTGATGATGCCGTCCGCGCCGAGGCTGAGCGCCTTCTGCACCGCCTTGTAGCCGTCAAGCTCCAGGTAGCGGTCGAGGTTCGCCGCGCCCTGGCCGAAGCGCCGGGAGACGACCTTCACCTCATCGGGATGGCTCACTAAATCTGCCATAGAGCAATTTGTAATTTAGTAGTTTGCAATTTGTAATTTGAAGGCGGCACGCCGCGAACTAAATTGCAAATTACAACTTAGTCAATTACCAATCCGTCCTACTGTGTTTCCTTCATCTTGTATCCGTCCAAAATCTTATCCGCTTTTTCCGCCGTCAACTTCTCGTGGAAGTCATAGTTCACCTGCATAGCGGGGGCCCAGCTGCAGGCGCCAATGCACTCCACTTCCTCAAAGGAGAACATTCCGTCGGCGGTGGTGCCTTTGTGACCGACGCCCAGGCGTTTCTTGACGCCCGCAATCACGTCGTCGGCGCCGCACAGCATGCAGCTGATGTTGCGGCATACCTGCACGTTGTACTTGCCGCGCGGCTTGGTGGTCAGCAT
>DATGGJ010000276.1:0-3509 GCA_035308585.1 Terriglobales bacterium | reverse complement strand
TAGTTGGTAGTTGGTGATGCGCAGCCATGGAACGGCGAAACGAATCCGTCCTCTTTGGGCGGACTTTGGGTCTCTCACAAGGGTGTGTTGCAAAAAGGACAATGAACAGCAGGTCCTTTGTCTCGCGCTCCTTCGCATTCGCTCGGTCGCGCTCGGCTCAGGATGACAAATTAAGGGTGGACCTCAGGACCAACTACCAGCTACCAGCACCTACTTTATGGTTAAGGCGATGATCTGGGCGCCGGACACCTGGTAATCGACCGGGGTGGAGGCTTCGTTCACCGAAGACTCTCCCAGCACCACCATGTCCTGGGTGCCGCGCATGCCGTCCATCACGTTCATGACGGAGAGCGGGAGAGTGGGCATCACCTTGTCCTGCACCATGGCCTCCGGGTCCGCCTCAAGCAGGGAAACGTAAAGGCGGTCGTTGGAGTGCTCTTTGTTCAGGAGAGCGATGATAGAGCCCAAATCGAGCTGCCGGCCCATGGGAAGTCCGCTGCTGCGGATGTGGTCGAGGGTATCGCCGTCGCTGACCAAAATCCGCAGAGTTCCTTTGGAAGCGGAGGTGGGCACGCGGATGGGAATCCTGCGGACGATGCGCTCGCCGCGATAGGGGCGGAGCACCGTCTCGACCATCACCTCGTCGCCGGGCCGGGCTTCGGTCACGTCAGTGCGGGCGCTCTCCAAGCGGGCAGAGCGGCGGTCATTGACCAGGTCGAAGCTCAGGTCCACGCCGCGGATGTTGGGAACTTCGTAGGAGTTATCAAAAATCCGGCTGAAGCGGTCGCCGAGTGACAGGGCTACCTGCACGCCGGTGGGCTGGCCGCCATCGCCGGGGGCGAACATATCGCGCAGGTCCACGTCGGGGTAGCCGTTGACCTGAATGCGGCCATCCAGGCGGTAAGTGGTGTCTTCGCCGTATTCGTTCACGCCCTGCAGCGCGCTGAAGACTGTAGCCATCATGGCCAGGGGAGTCAGCTTACTGTTATCCAGCACCTGGTAATGGAAGGTCTTGGGCCGGGTCACCCCGTGGATGCTGAGGGTCACCGGAATCATCTGCGGCTGCTTGTTGAAGACGCCCAGAATGCCATTGTGACGGTCCTGCACGAAGGCACCGACCTGCTCGGTGGTGTTGACAATTTTGAAAGCGTTAGCGGGCGAGGGCAGGGTGGCGAGCACTTCCGCCTTGTCCATCGGCAGGTCCACGTTGCCGAACTGCATCAGAGGGTGGCCGCAAGCCAGCAAGTGGCTGGCGTCCAGGTAAGTGACCGTGCAGGTGGCGGCAATGTTCATGTCGCCGCGAACCAGGACAGCGCTGATGGAGGAGCCGGGCACAAGCGGTTCAGGCTGCTTTTCGCCGGGAGTCACCGAACCGGCGCCCATGACCGGAACAATGCCGGCGGCCTGGAACTGGGGTCCGAAGCGCTGAAAGGCCTGGCTGCTGAAGCCGGTGAACACCAGCGGGGTGTCAATCGGGGTCAGATAATCCTTGTAGCCTGCGGGCGCAGAGGCGACGCCGGGCGAAGCGGTCTTGGTAGTCACCTGCGGAGCTTTGGCGGAGGCGGGCTGGATGTCATCCGGCTTACTGCGGTCCAGTTCGCTGATTTCCAGCATTTCCTGGATAGGAGTGACGCCGGCAATGGGCTCCTTGGAAAATTCGCCGATGCGGAAGGCAAGGGCGCCAACCAGTTTGCCGTCAATGTAAACCGGGCTGCCGCTCATCCCGGCGACGACGCCGGTGTATTCCACTTTAGCCCCATGCAGGCGGACTAGAATAACGTCTCCCTTGGGCCCGTTGACATCGCGGAGAACGCCCAGGACCTCGACTTCCATGGACTCAGGCGTCGTCCCCTGGAAGACGGTATAGGCCACGCCGCGCATGCCGGCGTGAATCTGGTCCAGAGGCATAATTTTGGTTTTAAGCGGCAGGTCGCTGGCAAAACCCGTGACCGCTAACAGCAACAAATTGAGCACAACCAGGGGCGCAAAATTCTTATTTTTCATCCAGCAACTCTGCCTGGATAGACTCCGGAAACCGTCGTCTGGAGCCAGGTTTGTGATGTCGAGGGAGGTAGGCCAGCGCGATATCTATCCAAATCGCGTCAGGGTGCATCTATACTAGCACAGAGAGAGTCTGGTCCCGAGGGATTCATGTTGAATCTGCAGTCGTCCTGTTCCCCAGGGCAAAGGATTGCCATGCGGGCGCTTAGCCTGGGTGCGGTTCTGTGCCTTTTGTTGAGTTCCCTGCTTGCACCCGCCTTGGCGCAGTCGCAAACCGACCAAAATTCCGGCCAGCAACAACAGAAGCCGTCTGAGACCGCGCCGCCGGAAGCTGGTGGTCCGCAAGGAGATATCGGGCCAATTGCGGTTCCGAAAAAGAAGGAGGAACCGCCTCCGCCGCCTCCACCCTCGGCCCCCAAGAAGATTCCGGGCATGCCGGACTACTCCATCCAGGTCAACGTCCCACTGGTTACTTTAGACGTAATGGCGCTCACCAAGGAGGGACAGTTTATTCCCGGCCTGAAAGAGGGCAATTTTCAGGTCTATGAAAACGGGGTAGAGCAAAAGATCAGCAGTTTCAGTCAGTCGCAAGCCCCGATCACAGCGGTGCTGCTGGTTGAGTTTGCCGCCACCAACTATTCCTTCATGTACGACGCTCTCAATGCCTCGTATTATTTCGCTAACTCTTTGAAACCGCAGGATTGGGTGGCGGTGGTGTCCTATGACATGCGGCCCTACATTCTGGTGGATTTCACACAGGATAAGCGGGCGATTTTTGGCGCGCTCAACCAGTTGCGCATTCCCGGCTTCAGCGAAACCAACCTGTTTGACGCGTTGTACGACACGCTGGACCGGTTGGACCGGCTTCCCGGAAGGAAGGCGATCGTGCTGGTCTCCACCGGCCGGGACACGTTCAGCAAGCTGACGCTGGACCAGATAATGCAGAAAATCAAGGCCACCAAGGATGTAACCATCTTCCCCATCAGCATCGGTTTTATGTGGCGGGAATACGTGGAATCGCATTACGGCATGAATCCTGACGTTTCCGCGGCGATGATGGATTATCTGCAGGCCGACAACCAGATGCGGACGTTTGCCAAGTTGACCGGCGGCAAAGCGTATTTTCCGCGCTTTGAGGGCGAATTTCCCGACGTCTATCGTGATATCGGCAACGCGCTGCGCAACCAGTACACCCTCGCGTACCACCCTACGGATCCGAAGCTGGATGGAACTTACCGCAAGCTGAAGGTGGACCTGGTGGGGCAGGACGGGAAACCGCTGAAAATCCACAATCAAAAGGGCAAAGAGGTGAAGTACCAGCTGGTGTACCGCGATGGGTACACGGCGAAGCACCAGGTAGAGTAGTTTTTAGTCCTGGTACTCAGCACCTGGTTGCCAGTTGTTTAAAAAGGGCTCAGCCGAAGAGGCTGGGCCCTTTTGCTTTGTGGGACTTGGAGGCATGGCGCAGGTACCCCTCGATTTGCGCCCCTCGGCATCCACTCGGTTGC
>DATGGJ010000275.1:0-4684 GCA_035308585.1 Terriglobales bacterium | reverse complement strand
GTATCGCCACGCCCTGCGCAATGCCATGATTCCCGTGCTGACGGTTGTGGGTCTGCAGTTTGGAGCGCTGCTGGCCGGCGCCATCGTGACTGAAACCATCTTTTCCTGGCCAGGCATCGGCCGGCTCACCATCCAGGCGATTTCCAATCGCGATTATTACCTGGTGGAGGGTTGCATTCTGGCGATCGGGCTGACCTACGTAGCGGTTAATTTTTTGACGGATTTGCTTTATTCAGTGGTGAATCCGCGGATTCGGCAGTGAAAAGAAGCAATCAGCAGTTAGTAGTCAGCATTTAGCCAATTAAGGGCACCGCGTATGGGAACAGGCGCTAATTGCTAATTATTCAGGGGTGCAATGGCATCAGCAGCACAAGCAACGCTAACCCGGGCGCCGGCCCCCGCGCGCCCCGCCAAGCGCAACTGGCTGGCGATTATCGGCGTGGTGCTGGTCGCCGTCTTTGTGGTGTTCGCGCTGTTTGCTCCCTGGATTGCGCCGCAGGATCCGGCGCACATCGAACTGGCTGCGCGCCTGGCGCCTCCATCGGCGGGGCATTGGTGCGGCACCGACGAACTAGGCCGCGACATCCTTTCCCGCCTCATCTACGGCGCTCGCATTTCCATGCTGGTGGGCAGCAGCGTGGTGGTGGGCGCGTTGTTTTTGGGATTGATCATCGGCTCGATTGCCGGCTACTACGGCGGCAAAGTGGACCGCTTCGTGAACGTCATCCTGATGAACGCGTTTCTGTCCTTCCCAGGCATCCTGATTGCCATCTCTTTTGTGGCCTTTCGCGGGCCGGGAGTTTTCAACCTGATTCTGGCTCTATGCCTGGGAGGCTGGGTGGGTTATGCGCGGCTGGTGCGGGCGCAGGTGCTGGCCGCACGGGAAAAGGAATACGTGGAGGCGGCCCGCGCGCTGGGGGCGAGCGACTGGCGCATTGTTACGCGGCATATTCTGCCTAACATCATCCAGCCCGTAATCGTGCAGGCGGCCATCGGCATGGCGGGCGCGGTGCTGGCGGAAGCAACCATGAGTTTCCTGGGGCTGGGCGTGCCGCCGCCCACCGCAAGCTGGGGTTCCATGCTGAATGACGGCCGCGCCCACCTGTTCGACGCGCCGCATTTGGTGCTGTTTCCCGCGGCCGCGGTCATGCTGGCGGTGCTCTCCTTCAACTTCATTGGCGATGCCCTGCGCGACTACCTGGATCCACGCTCGCGGATTGAGGCGGGGCTGTAGGGAATTGGCAATTCAGAAATTTGTAATTTGGAATCTGATGCGGGCGAAACGGCAACAAATGTTGCAGGACGTCTAGCCGCGTTCCCGGAGCCGAGAGCGACGGCCGCTCCCTGCCGTTCTTCTGGCAGCGCATCCGGCCGTTCCGCGGCTGCGGATAGAACCGCACTGCAGGCAGCCTGGTGAGGGGAAAGGGGGCGGCGGTACCCCGGTCAGCTACTCCAGAGGGAACCAAACTTTCGTATAATGGTTGGCACTGTGCCCAAGTATTCCATAGTTGTTCCTCTTCACGAGGAAGAGGAGAACGTTACCGAACTCTATGACCGCCTGAAAGCGGTGATGGAGACCACCGGGGATACGTTCGAGCTGGTGCTGGTGGACGACGGCAGCCGGGACAACACATTTCCCCTGCTGCGGGAAATCGCCGCCGTGGACAGCCGGGTAGCGGTGGTCAAGCTGCGGCGCAATTTCGGGCAGACTTCGGCGCTGGCGGCGGGCTTTGACCATGCCCGCGGACGCTACATCATCGCCATGGATGGCGACCTGCAGCACGACCCCGCCGACATCCCCATGTTTCTGGAGAGGCTGGCGGAGGGCTATGACATTGTGAGCGGCTGGCGCAAGCGGCGCATTGACAACCTGTGGCTGCGGCGCATTCCTTCCCGTTGCGCCAACTGGCTGATGGCCAAGCTGAGCGGGGTTGACATCCACGATTTCGGTACTACCTTCAAGGCCTACCGCCGGGAGGTGCTGGAGGGCATTCCCCTTTACGGCGAACTGCACCGCTTCATTCCGGCGCTGGCTTCCTGGCAGGGCGCCTCCATCTGCGAAGTGCCCATCCGCAATGTGAATCGTGAACACGGCAACTCGCATTACGGCCTGTCGCGGACTTTCCGGGTTTTTTTCGATCTGATCACCATCCGCTTTCTGCTGCGCTACCTTTCGCGGCCGCTGCACTTTTTTGGCAGCCTGGGAATGAGCAGCATTTTTGCCGGCACCGTGGTCTCGCTCTGGCTGCTGGCGGAAAAATTCCTGCAGGGCACCCGCCTCATGAGCGAGCACGGTCCGCTCATGATTTTTGCCGCGGTGCTCATCCTGGCCGGGGTGCAACTGCTGGCCCTGGGACTGCTGGGGGAAATGCAGGTGCGCCACTTCCATGAACCCGCTCATCGCGCGCCCTATTCGGTGGAATGTGTACTGCGCGCGCAAAATGAAGAGCGCACCATCTCCGACAATTAAAGGTTGACGGATTTCAGGGGGCGTTGCCGGCCGAGACCGGCCCTCACGGAGTTCACTTCTCGGTCGAAAGCCGCTGAATTCGGGCAACAACGCATCCATTCCGTGGTTTTCAGCATCTTTGATGGAAGATTCTTATCCCAATGCGCCCAACTATCCTGTGCTCCACACTTGTTCTTATCCTGGTCCTGCTGGGATGCGGAAACAACAATCAAGTAAAACCAGTCAACCTCAGCGGCAATTGGACCGCGACCTTGCAGAAAACGGGTGGAGCGACGGCGTTTTCTTTTACAACCTCGCTCACCGAGGTGGGCGGCACCGTACTGAATGTTTCCAACCTTACCTTTAACCCTGCCAGTTCCTGCTTCCAATCGCAGACCACCGCCTCCGGAGTGGTGCAGTTTTCCGGTGGCGGGTACGGGTATTACACGGGCGGTGGCACCACGGCAATGTCCTTGACGGTCAAAGGATTATCCTCAGGGGGCGGAACCGACACATTAACCATGCAAGGAACCGTCAATCCTGACCGGTCAATATCCGGAACGTGGACCTTGAACGGAGTATCGGTGAGTTGCTCGGGTTCCGGGGGATTCACGATGACCAGGAGCTAAAAAGGGCCTCCCTTCGCACTCTGGTGCCAGAGCCTTAAAGCCGTTTTCCTCCCCGGCGTTTTCCATCTACAATCACCAGTTTCCTTATGCGCAAGAAGCACGCGGGCCGTGGACACGTCAGTCGCCAGCAGAAGAACCATTGCTTCGCTTGCGGCAAAAACAATCCTGAAGGGATGCACCTGAGGTTCTCCTACGACGAGGAGCACAAGCGGTTTGTCAGCCGGTTTCGGCTGGGGCGGCGCTACACCGGCCCGCCCGGACACGCCCATGGCGGGGTGATCGCCACCATCCTCGATGAGGCCATGGGAAAGGTAAACAAGATTCACAACGTGGTGGCCCTGACCTCAGAGATCAGCGTGCACTACCTGAAGCCGGTGCCGCTGAACAAACCGCTGCGGGTGGAAGCCCGCGGGGTGAGCGTACGCGGGCGGCGGCACATCAACGCGGCCGAGATCCTCAACCAGCGCGGCGAGGTGTTGGCCTCCAGCCGGGGAACGTTCATCGCCATTGACCCGCACAGAATGTTCGCCAAGTTCGTGGACCGCTAGTCAGCCTCCTCCAGCGCCCGAGCCAGGCGGTCCACGCCGCCCTGCAGTTCGGGTACGTCCACGGCGGCGAAACCCAGCAATAATCCCTTGGTCCTGCGGGCGCGGCCATAGCGGCTGAGGGGCACCACCTCCACATCGTGCCTGCCGGCGGCGGCAGCGGCCTGTTCCGCGGTGAGATGGCCTTGCAGCCAGCCCACGGTCTGCAGGCCGGCTTCCACGGGGGGAATTTCCAGCAGCCCGGCGAGCCTGGTATGGGCGGCCTCGAGGAAGGCAGCCAGGCGCCCGGCGTAAAGCTCGCGCATGCGCCGTATGTGGCGGGCGAAGTGACCTTCGTTGATGAAATCCGAGAGGATCGCCTGTTCCAGCGGCGGAGGATGGTGGGTGCTGGAGGATTCGGCGGCGGCAAAAGCATCCACCAGATCGGGAGGGATGACCACATAACCCAGGCGCAGGGCGGGAAAAAGGACGTCGCTGAAGCTGCCGGAAAAAATCACCACACCGCTGCGGTCCAGGCCCTGCATGGCGGGGATGGGACGTCCGGCATAGCGGTATTCGCTGTCGTAGTCATCTTCAAAAATCAGGGCGCCGGACTCGCGCGCCCACTCCAGCAACTCCAGGCGGCGGCGCAGGCTCATGGTCACTCCCAGCGGAAACTGGTGCGCCGGGGTGACGTAAACCAGCTTGGCGCGACGCCAACGCCGCTTTCCAAACTGCAGGTCGAAGCCTTCGCTATCCACCGGAGTGGGGCAAATGCGGGCGCCCACTGCGCGAAACACAATGGCAGCGCGAGGATAGCCGGGCTCCTCCATCCACACCGGATCGCCGGGATTGAGCAGGAGGTGAGCGGCGCGGTCCAGCGCCTCCTGCACCCCGGAGACGATAAGCACCTGTTCGGGAGCACACTTGACCCCGCGCGAGGTATTGAGATATTCGGCCACCGCCTGGCGCAGCGGGCGATAGCCGAGGGGATGGCCTCCGGTCAGCAAGCGCCAGGAGACGCGGCGCAGGCGGCGGGCTGCTACTTGCGCCCACAAGGCGGTGGGAAAGGCGTCCAGGGC
>DATGGJ010000274.1:0-3592 GCA_035308585.1 Terriglobales bacterium | reverse complement strand
CGATACGCCGGCGGAAGTCCTGTCCGGCGGCGAGAAACAGATGCTGACGGTTTGCCGGACCCTGATGGGCGATCCCGAACTGATCATGATCGACGAACCGACCGAAGGACTGGCGCCGCTCATGGTGCGCGAGTTCGGCCGGCTAGTTGCGACATTGAAGGAAACAGGCGTTTCGATCCTCTTGGTCGAGCAACAGCTCGCTTTTGTGCTCCGCCATGCTGATCGAATCTACATTCTCAGCAAGGGGCAGATCGTGCACCACTGTCGCCCCGCCGAGCTTGCGAATGACCGCGAAATCAAGTCGCAGTTCCTGGGCGTATAGCGGAGTGTCCCGGCTTCCGCGCAATCAACAAGAATAAGGAGTCGATTGTGGTCGTCGCTGCGTCCAGTCGCCAAAGTCGGCGCACTCACATCTATGGGGCG
This sequence comes from Terriglobales bacterium, assembly GCA_035308585.1. Classification (GTDB taxonomy): domain Bacteria; phylum Acidobacteriota; class Terriglobia; order Terriglobales; family Acidobacteriaceae; genus JAICWP01. Next base: position 3,169 of record DATGGJ010000274.1, on the reverse strand, counting down.
GATTTGCCGCCAAGGCGAACGGTGGCTTGGCGGAGAGAGTGGGATTCGAACCCACGATACGGTTTCCCGTATACACGCTTTCCAAGCGTGCGCCTTCAGCCACTCGGCCATCTCTCCGGCGCCGGTTGTAGGGAAGCGCAAAACGGAGCCACGCCCCGCTTCGCCCTTTCATTCTATGGCCCCGCGCCATCTACGGCAATCTCCCTCCACCTTGGATGGCGGGACTTGTCCCTTGTTCAGGTTGAACAGGGCAGCGCTTTCGCCCTACAGCTGCCGGCAGGAAAATACCCGCTTCAGTTCCGTCGCACTCCAGAATTCACCCTCTGCGCGGATTTGTTCCGGTTGCCGTCTCACTGCCGACTGCTGGCGCCTGGGGACTGGGCACCAGGCGCTGAGAACTCTTCTTCACCGCCCACCGCAGCTTGTGCTCCTCCAGCAGCAGCCGCCAGTCAATGCGTGTAAAGACATAGATCAACGCCAGGCACGCGACCTGCACTGCAATGAAGTACGCGCTCATGTAGCTTTGCGGCGCCTCAATGGCCAGCTTGTGCGCCGCCGCCGATCCCAGGTGCGCCCAGAAGTTGTACCCAATCAGTCGCCCCAGGAAAAACGGTAACGCCAGAATCCGCAACTCCAGCGTAGTCAGTCCGTAGGCTATGAACAGGTAATTGGAAGGCAGCGGGCTGAACGCATAAAACAGGCACGCGCCCGCCGTTAGTGTCTTTTTCCCCTGCAGCTTCTCCTTGATGGCGTCAATGTTCTGCCGCGTTTCCGGGCTCAGCAGCTTGCCGCGCACCAGGCTGCGCGCCGATTTTGCCAGGATCACCCGTCCCAGCGTGGCTGCCGTCGCTCCCACCAGCGCCAGCATGGCAATATCATTTTCAGGAAATTTATAGCTGAAGAAAGAGAGCGCCATCCACGTCGGTGGCGCAAACGCCGGCAGCAGGTTCAGCGCCAACACCACCAGAAATACCAGCCAAATCCCTTCCATGGACCCACCATCCCGGCTCCCACTTTCAGGCGCCTGCCCCCAAATGTTTGTGCGTTGAATCCGCGAAGGAACCCGCTGCCTCGAAATCCGACATGGTCTTCGTGGGCAGCGCCACGCGCACCGCATTCAACACCGCCAGCAGGTCAATGATTTCCTGCGCCACCGCTCCTTCCAGCGCCGGCAAATAACCGGCGGCGGCGGCAATCATGCCCACGATGCTCAGCGCCATGCCGCCCACCGCGCTCTGCAGCGCAATCGTCCGCATGCGGTCGCTGATGTGGAACAACTCATCCACCTTGGTCAGCGACGTGGTCATAATCACCGCGTCGGCCGCTTCCGAAGTAATGTCGCTGTTCGGCCCGAAGGCAACGCCCACCGTCGCCGCCATGAGCGCGGGCGCATCATTGATGCCGTCGCCCAGAAACAGCGTGCGCCCCCGCCCCGTCTCCGCCTCCACAATCGCCACCTTCTGTTCCGGCGCCTGGCTGCCATGCACCTCGGTAATTCCCACCTCCTCCGCCAGGTAACGCACCTCGGATTCGCGGTCGCCGGAAACCAGCATCACCCGCTGCACCGCGTGTTTCGGTTTCAGATGATCTACAAAGGAGCGGCTCTCCATCCTCGGGGCGTCGTGAAAGCGGAATGTGGCCGCGTATCTCCCATCCACAAACACCAGGCACTCCAGCCCGCTCACAAGCGGCGGCAGCGCCAATTCCAGTTCCGCCACCTTGTTGCGCCCGGTGATGCGCACCACCCGCCCCGCCACCACTCCCTCCAATCCTTCGCCCGGGCGCTCGCTCACGTGGCTTACCGCCTTCAGTCCCAGCTTGGCTCCTTGCGCGGCCACCACGATGGCGCCGGCCAGCGGGTGCTTGGAGTATTGTTCCAGGCTGGCCGCATCCTGCAGCACACCGTCGCTGGTGAATCCGGGCGCCGCAATCACCTCGGTGAGCGCCGGCTTGCCGTAGGTCAAGGTTCCCGTCTTGTCGAAGATCAGGGTGCGGCAGGTGGAAATCTGCTCCAGCACCGCCGGATTTTTGATGATGATGCCATGCCGTGCCGCCAGCGAAATGGCGCCAATCACCGCCACGGGAATGGAAATCAGCAGCGGGCAGGGGGTGGCAATCACCACTACCGCCAGAAAGCGCATGGGTTCGCCTGTGGCCGCCCACGCCGCTCCCGCCACCGCCACGGCAATCGGTGTGTACCATGCGCCTAGCTTGTCCCCCAGTCGGCGCAGGTGCGGACGCTTCTGTTCCGTCTCTTGCATCACCCGCATGATCTTGGCGTAGCGCGAGTCCACCGGCAGCGCCTCCGCCTGAATGGTCAGCGCCGTGTCGCCGTTGATCGCTCCCGAAAGCACCTTCGACCCGGGCGTCTTCGACATCTCGTAGGGCTCGCCCGTCAGGTACGATTCGTCCATCACTCCATGGCCTTCCACCACCGCGCCGTCCACCGGGCAGATTTCATGTGGAAACACCACCAGCAGGTCGCCGATCGTGATCTGCTGCAGGTCAGTGTCCGCGATGGCGCCGTCATTCTTGCGGTGCGCGACCAGGGGCATGCGCTTGGCCAGCGCGTCCAGCACCGAGGAAGCCCGCCGCGTGGCAAACTGCTCCAACGCCGTGCCGCCGGAGAGCATGAGCACGATAATGGAACCCACCAGGTATTGCCCCAGCAGCACCGAACTGAGAATGGAGATTCCCGCCAGCAGGTCGGACCCGAACTCCGCCTTCAACAGACGCCGCGTCAGCCCCATCAGCAGCGGCACTCCGCCAATCACCAGGGTCGCGTAAAGCGGCAAGTTGTAGATTTCCGCCCGAGTTCCCGCCAGGTAATGCAGGACAAAATGCGCCGCGATACCTGCCGCCGACAGCCCGGCAATGTAGCTCTCCCGGAACCTTGAAATTGGCTCTGACGGTGCCGGGGCGGGCGGAGAACCGGAAGTGAGTTGTGCGTCTCCCGCTGGCGGACGGTGTGAGGGCGTGCCCCCTGCCGCGCCCATTCCACCGTTCTGCGAACCATTGCCCGCGTCGCCTTCTGAGCCCAAAAACGTGGGTGTCGCATTGTGGCTTGCCGGCAGCAGGCTTGGCCTCCTCTCCCCCAGCTTCCTCTAGCAGAATCTACCCCCTTTTGGCTGCCCGCTCAGTGATGGCGGTCACTTCCGTAATCTGCCTC
>DATGGJ010000273.1:0-5148 GCA_035308585.1 Terriglobales bacterium | reverse complement strand
TCGGGCGCGCTTGGGCGCGGTGGATGAACTCGCCCGGGCGATGGTGGAGCAGCGCCAGTTCCGCTCCTGGTGCGCCCGCGCCCCTTGGGCCATGTTTGGGCTGGCGCCGCTGCTGTTTCTGGCGGCCGCCTACTTTCTCGCCTGCCTGTATTTGTGGTTTGGCTGGAGAATGTTTCTGCCTGGTGCCGATACCCCCTTTGGGGGACGGAATGGCTCCATGTACGACTTGGCCAACATCTACTTTCAGGCGGGTAAGTACTATTACATCTGCGCGCCGGTTCTCGTGGGTTGGGGAATCGGACTGCTCGCCGCCCGGCAAAGATTGAAGGCGATTTGGCCTGCTCTAGGTTTGCTCCTGATTGCATGGATGGGCGCCACCGCGCAAATCCAGGCCAGCCGAACCGCGGTGCCCGCCGGGCTGGGACACATCAGCATGAAATTCTTCGGGCTCGGGCCTGAGGCGCAGGTTTTTGGCGGCGCTGTGCACGCCCTGATCATCTTCCTGCTGGCGGCGCTGCCGTATTTTATTTGGCGATTGAGCCAGGCGCACGCGCGCTCCGCTTAGCGCCCCGGACTGCCGCGCTCGGCGGTAACCGATGGATGGCTGTTTGTTACAATGGAAGTCACCGGGCGCTTAGCTCAGTTGGTTAGAGCGCGTGCTTCACACGCACGAGGTCGCAGGTTCGAGTCCTGCAGTGCCCACCATCAAACCTCAATTACTGTGGCAGAGGTCCCTCGCCGCGCTCGGGATTTCGGCTGGCGGCTCCCGCTGCGCTCACGCCGCCACAACGCCTCAAGTTCGAGTCCTGCAGTGCCCACCATCAAACCTCTAAATTACTGTGGCAGAGGTCCCTCGCTGCAGGCCGCAGCTCACGGCCGCACTGTGATAATGGCCGGGTGGAGTTCCCAGGTGGTGGCGAAGGGCGCCGGCCGGTCGTGATTGAAGTCATGGAAAGCCAGTCCCAGCACCTCCACCGGCAAAGGCTTGGCCAATTCTCCTCCGTGTTGCGCATCCAGCCTGAGTCCATGCTGGGCCAGTTGGGACTGAATGGTATGCCGCGCCAGGCAGTATTCCGGATCGGACGGGGTTTCCACGATAGCGCGGGGCGCGTTCTTGTCGGCGCTCTCTGAAATGGAAAAATGCAGATCGCAATCTTCCCTGTCCAGGCCCATGTTCTGCAGAAACGCTTTGCGGATGTGGAACAGTTGGAGCTCCCGCCCGGAGCGGGGCGCATGGAAATCGGGATTGGGACCCTGCGGCCAGTGCAGCATGGTCTCCACCGTGATCTCCTGCGGGGTAAGGTTGGGCAGCGGCACGTGCTTGGCGGCGGAGCGGTACTGCTGGGAAACCGGCGTCAGCGGCGTGCAGTCACAAATGTCCGAACCACCACCACAAGATACGGCGACCAGGAAGAGTATCGCGGTGGCAAGTGGTGCCCTGCCGTAGTTGCTCACCTCTCCTCGGATGAGGGCGGCTGTGCGCCGGTTTTCTCCACCTTAATGGCGAGGAGTTTAGATTGTGGCATGGAAGTACTTTGCCGGAGGCGGCTTGGTCCCATGGCGGGCTTGTTCCCGAATCGGAGCGGGCCATTACCAAAGTGTGCCCCCGCCGCACCGACCCGCTCCATCCGCGCCCCTTACCATGCAGGTAGATGGTAAGAATGCGCAGCCAGATTCATCCATGGGCGCCCGGCGTCCGCACGGGTGGCGTGTCGCTGCTGGAGTTGAGCATCGTGCTGGCGGTGATGCTGGTGGTAACGGCCAGCGCACTGCCGTCGGTGATGACCGCCATGCAGCAGTATCGCCTGCGGACGGCGGCCAAGGACCTGGCCGCCATGCTGCAAAGGTCGCGCATGCGATGTGTGCGCGACAACCGCCATTACACGCTGCAGAGCAGCCAAATTACCCAGGGCAGCCTGACCTACAGCCAGCTGTTTCTGGATCAGAACGCCAACGGCGGCTACGACCGTGGCGAGGCGCTCCTGCAGTTGCCCGCCGGGGTGCGCTTTAACAGCGCATCCTCGCCCGCGCTCTCCGCCGCCACGCTGGGCTACACCCCGCAGCCCTCTTCCACCGCGCTCAGCTTCAACGGCGTGGGCCTGCCCTGCGTGCTGCGCAACGGGCTGTGCACCAACTGGGACGCGAATGGCAACGCGGTGGGCGTGGTTTACTTTCTGCAGAACTCGCGTCATAGCAGTTCCGCCTGGGCGGCGGTGGCGGTGACTCCGGCGGGACGGACGCGCACCTGGCTGTGGTCGTCCGGCAGTTCGCAGTGGGTGGCGCAATGAGGCCAACGGGGAAAAAGCGATGAGGTGCGGCGGCCCACAAACGCGAAGTTGCCCGGCCCAGCCTGCAGCAGGCATGAGCATGCTGGAACTGATGGTGGCCATGGCCGTGCTGGCGGTGGGCATGACGGCGGTGACGGCGCTGTTTCACACCGCCATTCTCACCAACAACCGCGCCAGGGTGGATACCGGCGCCACCATGCTGGCGCAGACGGTGCTGGAGAAAATCGCCGCCCAGCCCGCCAATCAAAATGCCACCATTTCGCTTACCGACTGCGGCGGGACTCCCACCACCTGGGTGATTGCCACGGCGGGCGCGGCCGCGCCCGGCAACGGCGCCACCCTGGAGGACACCAGCGGCGCCATTGATTTCACCCAGTCCTATGCCGGCGTTCCCGCCAACTACAAGATGCGGTTTGCGGGCTGCGGGGCAGGCGGGCGGCAGCTCACTTTTGACGTGCGCTGGAATGTGCAGACGCTCACCGCCAACACCCGGCTGATCACGGTGGCGGCGCGTCCGCTGGGTGCAACCGCCGGCGACCATCCGGTGCAATTTGCCCTGCCCGTCACCCTGCGCACCATCGGAGGCACATAATGCGGCGCAAGATTCTGCCCCCCAGCGGCTGCAGCACTCACGGCTTCACTCTGCTGGAGTTGCTGGTGGTGGTGGCCATTCTGACCGCCGTGCTGGGAGTGGTGTTCACCGCCGTAACCCGGCTGCAAAAGACCTACAAAGCGGAAGAAACCAAGGTAGACGCCACCCAACTGGCGCGCACCTTCCTGGATGGGATGGCGAGCGAACTGCGGCAGGCGGGATTTCCCGCGCGCCGGCTCTTCGCGCCCGGAGTGCTCGGCAGCCCGGCGGTGAATGATTACCGCTGCGCCGCCGGCCTGGTGCGGGTGTCCGCTTCCGAGTTGTGGTTCGAAGCCGACATTGAAGGCGATGGCCAGGTGGAAAGCGTGCGCTACACCCTGACCGACAGCAACGGCACGCCGGTCACGGCCAACAGCAGTTGTCCCTGTACCCTTTGGCGCAGCCAGGTGGTGAAGGTGACGGGAGCGCCGGCCTCGCAGGCGGTGAATTACAACTCCAACGCGGACGGGGTCATCAACAGCGCGGGCGTCGGCGGAGGCGGTGCGGCATTGGGCCTGAGCGGGAGCACCAGGTTTGGGGCGGGCACGGTTTCCAACGACGTTCTGTACGCCGCCTACAAGGCAGCTCCGCTATTTGCGGCTTTCGACCAGAGTGGAAACGCGCTTTCTCTGCCGCGCGACCTGGCCAGCAATCCCGCCGGCATGGCGCAGGTGCGCGCGCTCACCATTACCCTCAACCTGCTGGCAGGGGCTCCTGACCTGCAAACCGGAATGACGCCGGCCCTCAGCCTGAGCGCCAGCGCCCGGCTGAATAACTATTAGGACAAGCACATGGCAGGTTTTAAGCAATTAAAAAAGTGGACGGCGGGTGGGACAGCGGCGCTGCTGGCGCTGGCTGGGAGCATCTGGGCGCAGGAGCGGTCCCTGCCGGAGGTGGCCAAAGAGAAGAGCGGCAGGACCGCGACGCGGGTGTTCACCGACGAAGATCTGGAGGGGTTGCGTCCGGCGGAAGCGGCCCCGGCCTCTGCCGGCCTGAAGGCGGAAGAGGGGCCCGCGGGCCAGGACCAGCAAGGCGCGCGGGTTAAGGTTCCGGGGCTGTTGCGGGAAGGTTCTTTGCAGGAAGCGCGCGCCCTCCTGAAAAGTTTGCAGCGCGATGAAGAGGTTCTGCTGCGGCGCTATGCCCAGATCGAAGAAAAGCTGGCCGGCGAGAAAAACGAGCACCTGCGCCAGCTGTACTCCACTTCTCTGGCGCGCCGGGAGGAAACCCTGGCGCGAAAGCGCGGTCAGATTGAACAGGTGACCAAGGCGATCGGGGCGGCCGAAAACAGCCGCACCTCCCCGCCGGGGAGCAAACATGATGGCCAAACGAATCTTGCGAAATAGACACAAGGGCATGGCGCTGCTTGCCTGTTTGCTGGCGCTGATGCTGCTGACCGCCATCGCCCTGGGGCTGATGTACCTGGGGGACGCGGAGACGCGCGGCAATGACAACTTCCGTTCCTCGCAGCAGGCTTATTTTGCCGGCCTGGCGGGGCTGCAGAATGTGCGCGAGCGCATGATGCTGGCCAACGTGGCTCCCCACAAAATCGTGCCTCCCACCGGCATGCCGGGGAGCAGCAACTCGGTCCTGTATGTGCTCAATCCCGCGGGAGCGGCGGATGCGGTTGCGCCCGCCACGGCGGGCAGCAATTATTACGACCAGGAACTGTGCCGCGAAATGGCGGCGCAGAACATCCCTTGCCCCCTGGCGAGCGGCAACATCGTCACCGGTACGGAAGACGGGCCGCCTTACCTGAATACGGCGGCTGCGCTGCCCTACAAGTGGGTGCGCATCAACCGCAAGGCCAACGCTTCCGACGCGCCCTACTACAACAACGGCAGCGCCGGCAATTCAACGCTCAGCACCCAGGTGTGCTGGAACGGGGTAAGCGAACTGCCGGTCACCTTGCTGCCGGTAACCGACTGCTCGCTCTCCCTGGGCAGCGATCCGGCGGGCTGGAGCCCGGTTTACGAGTTAACTTCGCTGGCGGTTACCGCCAACGGCGCCTCCCGCCTGCTGCAGATGGAGGTGGCGCAGGACCCGCCGCTGGTGACGCGGGCGGCGGTGGATTCGCAGGACCACGTGGACTTGAATGGCAGCTTGATGGTGAACGGGTGGGATTACTGCACGTGCCAGTGCAACACCAACAAGGTGAACAACAAGAACGTCACCACCTGCACCAACCGCGCCGGGCTGGTTTGCGATGGCACCCACTTTGCCATCTACGCC
>DATGGJ010000272.1:0-8714 GCA_035308585.1 Terriglobales bacterium | reverse complement strand
AGCGATTGGCGCAAAGGAACTTCTGCATGGAGAAGAAACAGGCCGGATTGCTCGCCACCGAGTGCAAGCAACTACCATTGGGTGTAGGGTACCCCCCTGCCGGGCCGGAGTCAACGGGTATGACCGCCTGCCGCACGCCGCCTCATTCCATGTATTGGATGACTGCTCACGAGCGAAAGATACGCGCTTCCCCCAGGGTAAGCCTTGCCGGATTTGTCCTATCCCGGTTTGACCATTTGTCCGCCTCTCTCGTAAAATCAGAGAGTTGCAACCAGCTTGAAAGTTCTTCTGAGGTAGACCAGCAGACATGGCCAATCATTTTTCGGCGCTGAAGCGCGCCCGTCAGACAGAAAAGCGCACCGTGCGCAACCGCAACAACCGCTCCCAGCTGCGCTCCGTGCTGCGCAGGATGCGGGAAAGCATTGCCGCCGGCAACCGCGAGCAGGCCGAGCAGATGTATCGGGAAACGGTTTCGGTGCTCGACAAAGCCATCCAGAAGGGTGTGCTGCACAAGAATACCGCTTCACGCTATAAGTCGCGCCTCAGCGTTCGCGTGCGGACCATAGCGGCGAAGTAAGACCTCAAGCAAGACCTCCATCCGCCCGGCAGCCGGCCCGGGGCTTACGTCCTGGGCTTCTCTTATCCGCCACGAGGGTACGGCTGCGCCGGGACATCGCGGGCACCCCGTCAAAACTCAGGTCTTTGTGAATACCGGAAGCAAGCTGCCGGGAGCTACTGTCCAGAACTGGGCTTCTGCTGATACGGGGCCTGCAGGTATTTGCGGGCCTCTTCCAGCGCGCCCTGGGTATTGTCATTGGTCTGCAGCGCCTGCCGGTATTCGTTGGTAGCGCGTTGCCGCTGGCCGGTGAGGTCGAAAATCTTGCCCAGCTGGATGTGGCTCCAGACCTCCGTCCACCGAGGATCCAAATCGCCGGCCTCGGCCTCGCGGTAGGCGTTGGCGGCGGCCTGGTAATTGTGCTGCAGGAAGAACACCTCGGCAATGCGATAGTGCGCCAGCGAGCTGTTCTTGTTGATATCCAGCGCCTTCTGGAATTCCGTCAGGGCCTGTGCCAGATCGCCTTGTTTAACCATGCCTTGACCGCGGAGGATGGCGGTGCGCACTTTGATGTCGGAAGAATTTTTCAGCACCCAATCATTGGGGTCAATCACGATGCGCCGCGGACGCCCATAGGTATCAACGGTGTACGGGGAATCGGTTCCTACCACCTCAATGCGCTTGTCTTCCGTTTTGCCGTCGGTTTCCACCTTCAGCTCCACTGGCATGCGGAACAGGTCCAGGTCCTGTGTGATCTCGCCCACAATGCGGAACCCTTTGCCATTACCCAGCCGGTACACGGTGTACTTGTTCTTGAAGTCGGGAGCGCCGGTAGAATTCAGCCACTGGGTAAAGAACCAGGTGAGCTGCTGCCCAAAGTGCTGCTGGGCGAGGTTCTGGAAGTCGGTGACGGTGGCGGACTTACCCGCATACTGGACGGCGAACCCGCGCATGGTATTGTCGAATTTGTCGTCACCCATGATCCAGCGCAGCATGTTGAGGATTTCCGCGCCCTTATCCGTGGTCAGCGACTGGAACTCAGGCGAAAACGGGTCCATTTTGCCCACGCTGGCCAAAGGAATCGTGTCGTAGGCCAGTGCACCCACGCTGACATCCTTCATCATTTCCTGGAAAGCCGCTTCTCCCGCCGCCTCTTCTACGTAACGCACCTCGGAATAGCGGGCGAAACCGTCATTCAGCCACCAGTCGTCCATGCTTGCCGGGCTCACGGTCACGCCCCACCACTGGTGGGCGATGGTATCGGCCAGGAAACGGTAATTGACCTTGTCCCCGATGTTGCCCGAGGACAGGGCCGCAATCTCCGGCGCCCAGGCCGTAGGCAAACCGGCATCGTCCGGAATTTCCACCACTTTCAGGTTGGTGGAGAGCGGTGCATTATAAAGCGAAGAGAAGTATTGGAACTCCTTGGCCGCCGTCTCGCCGTATTGTGGGGCGATGTTCTTATGCAGCGGTTGGAAGTACACGTGGACATTCAACCCACCCGCGGTATAAACGCTGTCGCCGAACTGCCCGGCAATGATAGTGCCGGGAAAGCTGGGCTTATCCCAAACCAGGGTGAAAGTGTGCACGGGACCGTTGGCAGCGGCTTGAGGTGCGGGCACAGGTGCCGGCAGGCGTTCGCGTTCAGCGCGGCGGCGACGGGTGGGAGCCGTCTTTTTGGCCGGCTCCAGGACGGCGGGAGCGCCGCCGGTCACGGTGGTGGCCCCGCTGCCGATCACGGTCATGAACACAGGCACCGTGATGTGCATGCTGGCGGTAAAGCGGTTGATTCCGTACCCGCTGACCGGGAACCAGCGTCCCGGGTAGAGCAGGTAGGAAGTCTCCGGGCCAACGTAGGCCAGCTTAAGGCCAGGCACCGGGCTGTTGTCGCCGGACTCCAGGGTGCCGGCATAGTCAATGGTCAACGTGGTCGAGGACCCCTTGGTCAAGCCGTTGGGCAGCGCGATGCGAATGGTCGAATCCTGCGTGACACGCTCCACGGAAAGCGGCTTGCCATCGGCATCCAGCACGCGAGTGGGCCGCAGCTCATTGTGCAGTTCAAAAACCGCGACGCTCAAGTCCTCCAGGGCGGTGAACTTCACCTGAGTGTGCGCCACCAACTGGTGCTTGGCGGGAATCAACTCGGCGTTAATATCGTAGTGCTCCACCTGCAGACGTGGCTTTTCCGCGGCTTCGGCCGGGCGAATAGCCAGCAAAGCCAGCGCCCCAACAAGGCACAGCAATGCCCGCGACTTCATTCTTTCGGGTACTAAGTACATTTTGTCTCCCGGAGAGCTATCAAACTTCGATGTAAGTAGCGGCAAAAAAGATGCGAACAACTCCGCCTTCCTGCCGTTTTTGCCAACCGCGCTCCTGTTCCCAAACCACGGCGCCTTGGCTGGGGGTAGCTCTTCCGCTCCGCACCTCTAGGATAACGCAGCCAGGACTGCTTCCGCAGCACGCTCCGCCGCGGGCTGAGCATGGCCCGCGTCGTCGCCCCGAAGTCGTTCCCGAACCCGCTCCAGGGCCTGCAGCATTTGGGTCCGCTGCGGAGTCTCACCCAGCAGAGGCTGCAAGCGGGAAATAACCTGTTGCGCGGTGAAATCGGCCTGCACCAGTTCGGGAACGACTTCCTCCCCCGCGATGAGATTGACCATGGCAAAGTGGCGCAGCTTGACCAGCGGCCGCCCCAGGGCAAAGCTGAGGGGCGAAACCCGGTAGACCATCACGAAGGGCGTTGCCATCATGGCGGCCTCCACCGTTGCTGTGCCGCTGGCCACTACCGCCGCCCGTGAATGAACCAGCGCGGCCCGAGCATCGTCCACCAGGCGAATGCCGCTGGCCTTACCCGCCCATGGGCGCAAGAAGGCAGCTTCCAGTGTCGGAGCAAGCGGCAGCAGGAACTCGTATGCCGGCCCCAAGCCTGCGGCAGCGGCAGCCATGGTGGGCAGATTCATCTCCACTTCCCGGCGGCGGCTGCCAGGCATGAGCGTGATCCAGGGCTTGGCGGGGTCGAGCCCGTGAGCGTCCGCCATCTGCTCCCGGCTGATACTGGGACGGGCGGCTTCCGCCAGGGGATGACCAACAAACGCGGCGGGCACACCCCAGTGGCGCCAGAATTCCACCTCAAAAGGAAAAATGGTCAGGGCCTGGCGGACATACTTGCGCACGATGCGCGCCCGCCACTGGCGCCAGGCCCAGAACTGCGGGGCCACGTAATAAACCACAGGCACGCCGCGGCGATGGAGAACGCGGGCCACGCGCAAGTTGAAAGCGGGCGAATCAATGACCACGCCCAAGTCGGGGCGGCGCTGGCTTATGGCCCGGCGCAGGCGCCCGAAGCGCGCGTAGATGCGCGGCAGGTGGCGGAGAATCTCGGTGATGCCGACCACGGCAATGTCCTTGGCATCCACCACCGTGTCGCAGCCCGCCGCGCGCATGCGCGCGCCTCCCAGGCCGAACACTTCCAGATCCGGGCGGCGGCGGCGCAGGGCCTCGATCAGCTGCGCCCCATACATGTCACCGGAGGCTTCACCGGCGGAGATAAGAATGCGAAGGGGACGGGCCCCGGCGTTGTTGGAGACGGCCGTTGGCCGTTGGTCGTTGGTCGTGGGCAAAGGATGTTCCGCGATGGGCTCAGAATAGCAAGGATCGGCCCGGGTTGCTGACGGTATAGCTTCCGAATGGCCGACCGCTCGGCCGCAGCAACGCACGCACAGGTTCTACGTGTTCGAGGCGCTATCGGGCTTGATGTTTTGGTTAAGTCGCAACACGTTGTTTGGATCGTACCTTTTCTTGATCTCCAAGAGGCGAGCATAGTTCGGCCCATAGCCTGAGCGGACCAGTTCGTCACTCGTATCGCCCAACTGGTTGATGTACACTCCATGCGCAAAGGGCTGCAAACTATCGCGCATAGCCTGAACCCATCGCACCACTTCCGCCTTCACTGCGGAAGTGTTCCAAACGCCCACCATGTCTATTTCATAACCCGGCTCGCGGAGAGCAAATTCGGTATCAGTCACGCTTACACGGCTAACAGCCCCACGCAACGGCACAATGATCACCTTGCATGTGGCAGGCGCATCGTTGATCGCCGTTGCAATTGCCGCAATAGCAGCTCCGCTAAGTTCTCGAAGAAGGAGATTTGTTTGGAAGTGCGCAACCGGCGCTGCAAGAAATCCACCGGCCGCCTGAGCTTCCAGGTAAGACATGATCTTGATGGTGTCATCCTGCGGGTTGAAAGCGCGCAGCGGCCGGAGCAAGTCATTTCCCATTTTGGGATCGCTGCAATAGCAGACATCGACTTTGAGTCTTCGGCCCTGTTTGGATGACAACAACTGGGCAAACGCATCCATTTCATCCGGGGCCCCAGCTAGAAACTTGACGAAAGCCTCCAGGAGATCGGGAATGCGTCCGGGCGGATAGGTGAGAGCTCCCGACAGAACCTGGTCGACCGGATGGAGTTGGTACTCCAGCGCCGTGACCACACCAAAGTTGCCGCCTCCCCCACGAATGGCCCAAAAAAGATCTGGATTGGCCTTCGCGCTGGCTTCGACCTGGCTCCCCTCCACGGTCACCACCTGTGCCGATAGCAGGTTGTCGCATGCAGCGCCGTACTTCTCCATCAAACGACCTTCTCCCCCTCCGAGCGTAAGGCCGGCAATTCCGACGGTGGGGCAGCCGCCTGAAGTTGTGGCTAGCCCGAAGGTTTGGGTAGCAGTGTCGAGGTCACGCACGAGAGCGCCAGCCTCTGCGCGGGCCACCCGTTTGGTGATATCTACTTCGACTCGTTTCATCGCGGAGAGGTCTATTACGACGCCGCCGTCGCACATCCCGAACCCTAGCCGGCTGTGGCCTCCGGCACGCACCGCCAGTGGCAAATGTCGCGCCAGGGCAAAATCGAGCGCGCGAGCGACATCGGAGGGGCTACCGCAGCGCACGATCACTGCAGGGTGCCGATCGAACGCGCGGTTGAAGATTGAGCGCGCCGCCTCGTAATCGGCGGCTTCGGGCGTGATCACTTGACCGACAATTTGCGAAGCCAACTTGCGGATCGTCTGCGGGTCCAGCGGAGCACCATTCTGTTTATCCGCCTCGAGAAGCCAGTGCGATTCACCTATCTCCCAAAGCGGGCGTCCGCAGAGTGCAGCGGCAAACGCCATTTGCCGAGCGAAGTGTCTCCGAGTAATAAGCGCCATGTTTTCGCTCCGTCATCTCTCGTCGCTGGAATCCCGTGGCCAATTCCCCAAACGAGACTCAGGAGTTGCCACGTAGGGGCACCACCTATCATCCATAAAATCGATCCTTCCGGATCACGGCCACCTCGGGATGGCCTGGCGCCAGTGCGAGTCAGCCAATGCGCTGCTAAGTTCCGAGCGCCTAGTCGTCGCCGGCCACGCCCACGCCCGGGGTATCGGCGCCGGCGGGAATCTCCTGGTCCTTGTACTGCAGCTGGTAGAGCTTCCAGTAGATGCCGCGCTGGGTCAGCAACTGCTGGTGGGTGCCCATCTCGCGCAGCTTGCCCTTGTGCATCACCAGGATGGTGTCGGCGCGCTGCACGGTGGAGAGGCGGTGAGCAATCACGATGGAGGTGCGCCCTTCCACCATGCGGGTCAGGGCTTCGCGCACTCGGAACTCGGTCTCCGTGTCCACGCTGGAGGTGGCTTCGTCCAGGATCAGAATTTTGGGGTCGTGGGCGAGGGCGCGCGCGAAAGAAATCAGCTGCTTCTGGCCGGTGGAAAGGGTGCTGCCGCGCTCGCGCACGCTCTCCTTGAATCCGTCAGGCAGGCCGCGGATGAAATCGGCGATGTTGACCTCTTCGGCGGCCCGCTCCACCGCCTCATCTTCGATCCAGGCGGAACCCAGGCGAATGTTCTGCTCCACCGTGCCGGAAAAAAGGAAGGGGTCTTGCAGCACCACGCCGTAGCGGCGGCGAAGTTCGTTCAGGTCCATGTCGCGGACATCCACGCCGTCAATGCGTATGGCGCCGCGCTGCACATCGTAAAAGCGCATCAGCAGGGAGATGATGGTGGTCTTCCCCGCCCCGGTGTGGCCGACGATAGCCACGGTTTGACCCGGTTCGATGGCAAAACTCACGTCGCGCAGCACCCAGTCGGGCTCCGCAGCTTCAGGTGTGGCACCGGCGCCCTGAGCGCTGGCTTTTCCATCTTGCCCGTCTGTGCCAATGGGGATATTGCGATAGGCAAACCACACGTGATCGAACTCGATGCGCCCCGCTCCCGCCGGCGCCTTAATCACCGCCGGCGAGACCACCTGGGGCGGCGTATCCACCAGCTTGAATACGCGCTCGCTGGCGGCCATGGCGGACTGCAAAATGTTGTACTTTTCGCTCAGATCCTGGATGGGCCGGAAGAAGCGCTGCGCGTACTGGATAAAGGCGACCAGGGTGCCCAGGGTGGTCACCTGCGTGAACACCTGGAAGCTGACCAGCTTGCTGCGGGAGAAGGAAACCGTCAGGCTGCTCGAGGTGATGCCCCGCAGCACATCGCTGCCGCCGAACCAGATCACGCTGGCAATGGCGGTGGCGGAGAGGATTTCAATCACCGGGTAATACACCGCGTAGGCCATGATCGCGTCCAGGAACGCGTCCATGTGCGAAGCATTGATGGTTTGGAACTTATCGTAGGCGCGCCTCTCGCGGTTGAACAGCTGCAGCACCATCATGCCGCTGACGTGTTCCTGCAGGTAGGCATTAATGCGGGCAATGGCCACCCGGATGCGCCGGTAGGAATCGCGCACCTTGCGCCGGAAAAACATGGTGGCCAGAAAGATGAAGGGCAGCACGGCAAAGGTGATGAGCGCCAGCTTCCAGTTCATGCTCATCATGATGGCCACAATGCCGGCCAGCACGAAGATGTCCTCAAAAATCGCCACCACGCCGGCGGTAAACATCTCATTGAGCGCGTCCACATCAGTGGTAACGCGCGTGACCAGTCGGCCCACCGGATTCTTATCGAAAAAGCCTACGTGCATGTGCTGCAGGTGGCGGAAGATCTGGCTGCGCAGATCGAACATCACCATCTGCCCCGTCCACTGCATGTAGTAGGTCTGCAGGTATTCCAGCAGGAAGCTGATCACCAGGGTGCCAACATAGAGCGCCGCTATCTGGCCCACCCCGGTAAGGGCATTGTCGCTGAGCCTTGAACCCAGCCAGCTATGCGTCGCCTGGGCTGTGGGGGCAAGATAGCGGTCCACTACCACCTTCACGAAGTAGGGACCAAGCACGTCGGCCACAGCTTTGAAGATGATGGCCACCAGGGCGACAGCCACCTGCCACTGGTACGGCCGCAGGTAGGTGAGCAGCCGCCGCATCAGGCGGCTGTCATAGGCTTTCCCCAGTATCTCTTCGTCGTGGATATTGCCGGCCATCAGTTAACTCAAGAGTACCCTAAATAGACGATTTTGGAAGGGCTCAGGATGGAAACAATAAACCATTGAAACCATTCACCACAGAGGTCACGAAGGAACACAAAGGGAATCAAATATCGTTAGTGGTCCTTCGTGTCCTTTGTGGTCAGGACATTTTACGGAGGACGAGAGCGGAGTTCTTCGACCCGAAAGCCACGCAGTTGCAAATGGCGTGCCCAATGGCGACGTGAGGGTAGACCAATGAAACGATTCACCCGGGTGGTCACGAAGGGACACAAAGGGAATCAAACATCCTTAGTCGTCCTTCGTGTCCTTTGTGGTCAGGAGATTTTACGCAGGACGAGAGCGGAGTTCTTCGACCCGAAAGCCACGCAGTTGCTAATGGCGTGCTCAATGGCGACGTGAGGGCAGACCATTGAAACGATTCACCCCAGAGGTCACGAAGGAACACAAAGGGAATCAAATATCCTTAGTCGTCCTTCGTGTCCTTTGTGGTCAGGAGATTTTACGCAGGACCAGAGCGGAGTTCTTCGACCCGAAGGCCACGCAGTTACAAATGGCGTGCTCAATTTTGACCGCTCGGCCGGCGTCGGGGACGTAGTCGAGATCGCAGGCGGGGTCGGGCTGCTCCAGATTGATGGTAGGCGGGATGCGGCCATGCTCCATGGCCACCAGGGTAGCGGCCACTCCGGCGGCGCCACAAGCGCCCTGGGGATGGCCAATTTGCGATTTCAGCGCCGACATGGGCGTCTTCTCCGCCTCTTTGCCC
>DATGGJ010000271.1:0-2938 GCA_035308585.1 Terriglobales bacterium | reverse complement strand
TGGTGGTAAGCGCCAGCCTGTTGGTGGCGCTGTGCGCGCACATCACTCTGCCGCTGCCCTTCACGCCAGTGCCGCTGACACTGCAGAACTTTGCCGTGCTGCTGGTGGGCCTGGTGCTGGGCAGCCGCCGTGGATTCGCGGCGCTGGCGCTTTATCTGGCGGAAGGCGCCATGGGTCTGCCGTTCTTCAATCCCGCCGGACCGGGCGGAGTCGCGCAATTGCTGGGGCCAACTGGAGGATATTTGCTTGCGTATCCAGCGGTGGCCTTTATTGCCGGATGGCTGTGGGAGCGCGGCAGGAGGGGCTTCGCCGGAGCCTTGGTGGCTTCCGTGGCGGCCGAGGTCGTGCTCTTCGCGGGCGGGGTTTCCTGGCTGATGCTGATCGCCCATGCGCGTTTCGCACAGGCGGCGGCTTTCGGACTTTATCCCTTTGTGTTTGCCGAAGTCATCAAGGTCATGGCCGCCTCAGGCGCCGCCAGCCGATTTCGCAGGAGTTACCGGGTAAACCCGTGAATCCCTCTACCCCAACGCGCCTGGCCGAACCGGAAAGCGAGACAGGCGTCCGCGAAATAACGGTGGCACACAGCCCGGACTCCGATGATGCCTTCATGTTCTACGCGCTGGCCACCAACAAGGTTCGGGTTCCGGGCTTGCGGTTCACCCACACGCTTTGCGATATTGAAACGCTGAACCGCAAAGCCCACGAGGCGGTTTACGACCTGACCGCCATCTCTTTCGCCGCGTACCCGTACATTCAGGACACCTACGCCCTGCTTTCCTCGGGAGGCAGCGTGGGCGAGGGTTACGGGCCGATGATTGTGGCCACGCGGCCGTTTTCGCAGAGCGAGGTCAAGAACATCAAGGTGGCCGTGCCGGGCACGCTGACCACCGCCTACCTGACGCTGCGGCTGTTCGCGCCCGGCATCGAGACCGCGGTGGTGCCATTCGACCAGATCATTCCCCAGGTGGTGGAGGGCAAATACGAGGCCGGGCTGATCATCCACGAAGGCCAGCTGACGTATTCCAAGAGCGGGCTGCAGAAGGTTGTGGATTTGGGCCAGTGGTGGCTGAAGATGACCGGGCTGCCGCTGCCGCTGGGAGGCAACGCCATCCGCCGCAGCCTGGGCGCGGAGACCATTGCCGGTGTAGCCAAGGCTCTGCGCGGCAGCATCCAGTACGCGCTTGACCACCGCGAAGAAGCGCTGGAGTATGCCAAACAGTTCGGACGCGACCTTGACGCGCAGCTGGCCGACAAGTTCGTGGGCATGTACGTGAACGAGCGCACCCTGGACTACGGTCCCGACGGCCGGGAAGCGGTGCGCCGCCTGCTCGACATGGGTCACCACGCCGGCATCATTCCCCACCCCGCCAAAGTGGATTTCGCCGCCTGACCGCGCCGTAATGAAGAAGCAGGTCCTTCGCTGCGCTCAGGATGACAACGAGTAGCTTGGTTTGGCCACCCCCTCCGCGCCTTGCAGAAGACCTCTGTGATTACCTTCTAATTCAGCTCTCCCATCCCGTGCATGTGGCCGTCAATCTTGCACAGAGAAGCCTTCTCCGTGTTGTCAATGCGGTGATGAGCCGGCGGGATGGTGCGCAGATAGGCGAAGATTGCCTTCACATCCTGATCGGTTAACCCGTTGAAGGCCCAGGTGGGCATCATCACGTTGAGCTTGCGTCCCTTTACCGCACCGGTGCGAATCATCTGCACAAATGTAGCTTCGTCATAGTAGGAGATACCGGACGGGTCGGGTGTGATATTGGCGCTGGCCACCGCGTGACCGCTCTCTTCAAAGATGTTGCCGCCGGCCATGTACATGCCAGGAATGGGCTGGCCGTGGTTGTCGCGAGGGGTGTGGCAGCCGCCGCAAACGCCCACCGCCGTGACCAGGTATTTACCATAGGCGACCCTGTCCGCAGGGTCGGGCGCGGAGACGACGGTAGTGACCGGCTGGGGCACACTGTTAATAAGCCGCGACACAGGAAAGGGCACCTGAGTTTGGGGAAGCTGGTGGTGGGCTGGAGGCTGGGAGCGGAGATAAACGATGACCGAGGCCAGGTCCTCGTCCGACATGTAGCGGAAATTCTGGTAAGGCATCATGGGAAACAGCGTCCGGCCGTCGCGCCCAATGCCTTCGCGGATGGCGCGAGCCAGTTCGTCATCGGTCCAGTTGCCGATGCCGGTTTCGGGGTCAGGCGTAATATTGCCGGCCACCACGTGAAAACCGCTCTCGTCGGTCAGGCTCTGGCCCGCGCCTTTGGCCTCCAGGAACTGGGGAGTGTCCCTGCCTTTGGCATCGAAGCTGGTGTGGCAGCCGTAGCACAGGGATACGTGCTCCACCAGGTACTCGCCGCGCTTGAGGCGCTGGGGTGTGACTTCGAAATGGCGGTTGGTGAGGGCACGCTTGCGCGGCCCGATAATTGGGCGCCAGCCCACGGTGAACGTAATTCCGACCGCCAACAGCAGCAGCAGAACAATACAGGCATATCCCGCAAAACGGACGAAGGGACGTGCAGACATGATCTTCTCCCTACTGGAAATTTAAGACAGCAGGCTGCCCAGACCTGCCCTAAGCAGTGCAGGTTTTTTTACCTGAATCTAACCAGCGGGTCAATGGCCCATGAAGGGTCTACTTCACGTTCTCTGGAAATGAAAATACCGGATCTACATCCACAGGGACAGCGCCGGCCTTCTGCAAGGAGGCTGTCAGCTCTTCCGGCATGAGGTCGTATTTCTTGAACCAGGCTTCGGCGCGGGCGCGGTCGCCGGTAGCTTCCTGTTCCAGCAACTCTTTAGCGAGAGCTTCCACGGCGGCCGGGATTTTGCCGTAATCAATGGCGTAACGGCCGGTGGCGGAATCGCGAGTAACCGCCCGCTGCTCGGTGAGGTAGTTGAATTCCATCATTTCGGCGCGGCCGTGGGCCTCTCCGGTGCCAAA
>DATGGJ010000270.1:0-2135 GCA_035308585.1 Terriglobales bacterium | reverse complement strand
GAAGCCACTCCGGGATTCGCAATCGGACCGGGGGGAAGGCCGATGTGTCGGTAGGTGTTGTAGGGCGAGTTGAACTGCATATCGTCGTGGTGCAGGGCGCCGGTGTAGGCTCCGGCCATCAGTTCGGCGTAGATGATGCTGGGATCGGCATCCAGGGCCACCCGCTGGTTCAGCCGGTTGTAGTAAACACTGGCAACCATCGAACGCTCCTCTGGCAGCGCGGTTTCCTTTTCAATAATCGAGGCCATGGTAACCACCTGGTGCAGGTTGCCGCTGAGCCCAAGAGCCCCGACCTTGGCGCGGAACCGGTGCACCATCACGGCCAGCATGTCGGTAGGGGTTTGCGTGCGCGTGAACTGATAGGTGTCGGGAAACAGGTACCCTTCGAGCGATGTGGCCTGAGGATCAAGGTCGTGGATGAGGACGGTATCCGCCTTGGCGGCCTGCAAAAATTCCTGACGTGAGCCCAGGCCGGCGGCTTCCATTGCCTGGGCAATTTCAAACATGTTGAAACCTTCCGGGATCACGACCGTGTGTACGTAAACGTCTCCGCGAGCCAACCGGCGGTGCACCTGGATGGCGGTAGCGGGTTGCTCGAAGAGGTATTCGCCCGCCTTCAAGGTGCGGGGGTGAGCTACAAAATGCCAGAGCAGGAAAGCGGTGGAACTGCGAATCACACCCGCCGATTTGAGCGTCTGTGCGATATGGCGAGTGCTGTAGCCGGGATGCAGCAGCACAGTTTTCTGCCCCCCCGGACGCAAGGGCAGCCACAATCCCCAGACCAGCCAGGCGGCAGCTACGATCAAGCCGGCCGCCAGCAATTTGAGCAGGGCCCGCATATCTGGTCCAGTTTAGATGATTACGGAACGGCGGGTGTAAGCCGATGGTCGCTGAACGCCAGGCCAGGGTCCGCGCTACCCGTTCGTGGCCCCCGAGTGGCCTTTTTCTTGCTTCTCCGGGGAGCAGGCTGCATCTCATTAGAAAATGGAGGGATAAGCAGCATGGCCAAAAGTGCGCTGGAGGATTTTCGCTGCTTTGCCGGGATTACGGAATCTTGGGAACTAATTAAAACGGGGCTGGTGGTCATTGCCGGCACTTCCTACAAACTGGAGCTCTGGCACTCCTACTCCAACCCGGACATTCCTTACTACGTTTCCACTTACGTCCAGGAGCAGGGGGTGTGGCGCAAGCTACCCGATCAGTCCTTCCCTATCGCGCCCAGTGGAGAAGAGGCGATGCGCACAGCGATGGCCTTTCTGGTGGAAAAGGGTGATTGACGACTGAAGACTTACCTTCGACAACCAAGCGGGGATTAGCGCATAAATTGAGCGCCGCAGTCCAGGCCGCCAAAATCGTTAATCTTCAATCAGCAATCGTCAATTAGGGTGGTGCAGCCGCGAGAACTGTCCCTCGTCGGCAGGCAGGAAGTAGCCGACCACGATGCCCATGGCCCCGTCACGCAGAAGGTGGCCGGTGGGATTGTCGTAGGTGGCGGTGACCTGCATGCGATCGCCCTGGGACACCTTGTACCCGCCCTGATTCATGAACATCACAATGGGCATGGCAACCATATGGCCGGCGGAGTCGAGCTTTGCAGGCAGGGTAGCGACCGTTTGCTTGCGAGTCAGATTTTCCAGCAGCAATCCACGGCCGTAGTCGTGCATGTGGCCGCCCACTCCCAGCAGGATTCCCGAATAATTCATGGTCACAGCGCCGGTGGTAACGTTGCGCCCGGGGTTGAGGTCGTAGCTGGAGTCGCCGCAGCTCTTCACGTCCAGCCATGTGGGATAAACGCTGCGCAGCGGGGTGGCGGCGCTCTCTGCCCGCGTGTACTCCATGCGGACTTCCAGATAGGCCTGGGAATAACTGGCTGCAGTCGGATTGTGAAACATGCCGGCGATGCGGATACGATCGCCGCGGCGGACCGGGTAGCCGTACCCGGGGGTGGTAGGCCAGTCATTCATCTCCCCGCCGGCGCCAAAAATGTGTTCCTGCTTGTTGGGACAAACAAAGTCGGGACGGGCGGTGTTGTAGAAGGCGACGTGATGCAGCAGGCGGCCGGGCAGAGCCTTGCCGTGCTCGTCCAGCAGGCGGGGATGGTAGGCGCGAATCCAGCCGTCGAAGGGCATGGCCAG
>DATGGJ010000269.1:0-2527 GCA_035308585.1 Terriglobales bacterium | reverse complement strand
GCCAGCAAACCACTCGCGACCGGCATAAGAAAGCCGCCGCAGACCCTCCGCAATCCCAGGGGCCGCCCGCTCCGGAGACGCCCCCGGCCACCGCCTCGGGAGGATTTCCCACCGGCAAAGTGCTCCTTATTGGCGGAGCGGTGGGCGGAGGAGTGGCCGCCGCCATCCTATTGACCCGCTCATCTTCCAAGCCCGTCAGTCCAGCCGTTCCTTAAGGAATCTGCCTCGCGGCATCGAACTAAAGGTGGTTTTTGCCGGCTATAACTCTGAATGAACGTTTTCTGCTCCGGCTTTTTGGGCCGACATCTCATCTGTGGCGTTCCTCAGGTCAGGACTTGCGGCGGGCTTCTCCAGCACCGCGATCAGTGAAAGCGGCGGCAAAGGAAGCCACTTTTCAGTTCTCTTGAATATCGGCACGAGAAGGTTCAGTACCTTGATCTGGAACAATCCAAAGCTAGTTCGTTTTAGTATCTTGCCATTCAGCCACCAGGCTGGGGAGCCGGCACGGTTGAACGTCAGGATGCAATGTACACGGAATCCCGCACTCTCGGCCACGCTTGCCAGTTGCTCCCGGCTGTAGCGGCGGAAGTGCCCCAGCACCTTGTCGAGCGTGCCGTAGAGACCCGGGCCTTGCGGCACCAGCACAATCGCCCTGCCCCCTTCCTGCAGCGACTCCCAGATGTTGCGCAGCGCCGTCAGGTCATCCTCCACATGCTCCAGCACGTTCAAGCAGATAACGGTGTCAAATCTTTGCGCGCCGGGAAATGATTCCCCCGCGGTAAGGTCCACCTGGGAGGCGCGGAGATAGGGGCGCGTCTCCTGCAATTTGCGCAGTTCATGCAGGTAATGGGAGTTTATGTCGGACGCCCAGTAGAGCGAGCGCGGCGCCAGGTTAAGCGTAAGATTGCCTATCCCAGCTCCGATTTCCAGAACCTGTTCGCCAACATAGGGACGAATGGTCTCCGCCATCCACGCCGTAAAGCGAGGCGCGCGGCGTAAACGCGCCAGGATTTCACTGCCGTACTGATCCTCGGTATAGATATTGTCCGAGAGAGAGAATCTCACGATCGCTATCAAGGCCAGGAAGCCGTCTTTCCAGGTAATTTTCTTTCCTTCCGCGTAGGTGCGGCCGGAATAGCTGATGGGCACCTCGAATACGCGCGCCTTGCGTTTGGCCAGCTTGAGCGTAAGTTCCGGTTCGATGCGAAAATCCCTGCTCTCAATGGGAATGCTGCGCAGCAGGCTGGTGCGAACCATCTTGTAGCAGGTTTCCATGTCGGAAAGATTCAGATCGGAGGCGATGTCGCAGAAAAAGGTGAGCAGACGGTTTCCCAGCGAATGGCGGAAGAGAAGCACGCGCTTGAACTGCCCGGCGAGAAAACGCGAACCATAGACCGCATCCGCAGCGTGGTCGCTGAACAAGGGCAGCATTTTCAGCAGATCGCGCGGGTGGTATTCCAAATCGGCATCATGGATTACGGTCAGCTCGCAATCCGCATACTTCAGGGCTGTGCGGATGGCGCCCCCTTTGCCCTGGTTGCGCTCATGACGAATGAAAATCCACTGCATTCGGCCACGGTCGTCGCCGGCGAGAGATTCCTTAAACTCCTGCAGTACCGCGGGAGTCTGGTCGGTGGAACAATCATCCACCACAATGACCTGTACCCGCTCCAACAGGGCCGACTCCCCCAGTTCCTTCAAGCGGGCAAGACTGGCGGCCACCAGGTGACGCTCGTTATATACCGGCACCAGCACCGACAGGCTGGTGGGGCGAGATTGCGCGCCGCTGGCGATGGAAACCTCTGGGCCTGACACCGGTGCACGCCTCCTGTCGCTAGAGAGAGCTAGCCGGCAACCGAGTACGTTGCTTTGGACTGCCGATGGGGCATTTTACCTCGCCTTAGCGGCGGAGCCACCCGCATCAGTAGGTGCTATTGAGATTCCTCTAGAAGTTACCCTGCCCTTCAATGTGAGTATCTCAATGGCCTTCGCCTGCAGACTAAAGGCTCAATCTCACAAGATCCCCTGCTCACAGGCCGCAGGGCTGCCTATCTGCCGCTCACGTCATATCCCAGCGCCCACAGGATGCAGTTCTCCATCTCATAGGGACCCATGTTCTCCGGCTTGCTGGCCGGCACCACGATGGTGCAGAAATCCTGCAGGTAAGCCTGGCAGAAGCCGATCCTGCAGCGAATGACGCCGGTGGGATCCCGGTAGGGGCAATGAGCGCAGTTGGGCAGTTGATTCAGCACTGCGGCGGCCACGTCGGGCTTGCTCTGAACCGTGACGTTGCGCGGTGTGACCTGCAGAGCGCGGACGTCCGCGGCAGCCAGAAACACTCCCTGGTCGGGTATGGCGGCGTGAAGATCAAACGGGTGGGTAGCCAGTTCGTTTCCGGCCTGTTTCCACCTCTGCTCGGCGATGGCCTGGAACTCGAGCTCCGACAGCCCCGTGCGGTTAATAAAGCGCGCCTCGCTTCCGCCCCAGGAACCGCCGCCACAGCTTGCAAACAGCAACAGCAGCGTGC
>DATGGJ010000268.1:0-2231 GCA_035308585.1 Terriglobales bacterium | reverse complement strand
TCCCGGCGCCGGTGGACGTGGGGTTAGAGGCGTTGGCCGGTGTGCCATCCACGCTGGGAGGAAAGCCGTTGGCCACGCGATAGGCGTTGAGGTGCCCGAAATAGTGGTCGAAGGAGCGGTTCTCCTGCACCATGATCACGATGTGATTGATAGCGGCGTCCAGAGCGGGATTGTCCGCAGGAGGTCGCTGGCTGATTCCCACTAAACCCTGGCATCCAGTAAGCATGACCGCCAGGAGTGCGACAAAAAACACAGGACAAAACTTCCGCAGGGCCAGGGCAGTCGGGTTCGTAATCATGTCCGTGAACGTGAGATGAAGGATTGAGAGCGCCTGTTGGCCCGCCATTACCTCCCTTTCAACAACGCAGTTCAGCCCTGGGGCGCGGCAACAACAACGGTTGCTAAGGTGGGTCGGCAAGCGTGATTCGAGGTGAATAGGGCTTAAATCTCAGAAGTACTACGGCCTTTCGTGTAATACAGATCAACCCCTTCCGGCCCTACAATCCAGCAGCTACTTACATACAAGACCTGCCCGGGCAAGTTCGCCGGAGCACAAACCGTTTTCCCCCCGTGACGGTTTTCGGAGGAAAAGTTTGCGCCGAACGCTCACTTGTCTGCTGCTGTGTGCTTTCTCCCTGGCGTTTTGTTTCTCAGTGGCCGCCCAGGCTCAACTCCATCCCACGACCACGCTTTCCGCCCAGACCGGCAATAACACCAGCGCGGCCAACAGCTTCTACCGCCAGTCCAACGGCAACCTGGGCGCGGGAAATGTCAGCAAGGTTGACATCCATTCCCTGCTCTACGCCGGGGCAACGACGAAGATTTACGCTCACCTCGTGCCCTGGTTTGGGGGAGCGAACCACATGAACGTGGGCTACTCCTCGACCGATCCTGCTCAGGTGCACCGCCAGGTAGAGGACATGATAAGCCGCGGCATTGATGGGGTGATCATTGACTGGTACGGACCCGGGTCGAACGAGGACACGGCCACCAAGCTGATCATGGCGGAGGCGGAGAAGCATTCTGGATTTAGTTTTGCGGTGATGGTGGATAAAGGGGCCATTCCCCACGCGGGCTGCGGGGGTTGCAGCGCCCAGCAGGCGCTCATTAGCGAGTTGAATTACATTGCCCACACCTATTACGGTTCGTCCGCTTATATGCGCTGGCAGGGGCGGCCGATGGTCACCAATTTCGACCTTGATTTGCACTATTCCATAGACTGGAGCGCGGTACGCAGTGCTGTCGCCGGGGACCCGGCGCTCATCTTCCAGCATGCCGGCGGTTTTACCCACGCGCAGACCAGCGGCAGCTATTCCTGGGTGATACTGGCCAGCGATTTTGGCATGTCCTACCTGTCGAATTTTTACAACACGGGGTTAAGCCATGCCTCGGAAGACGCCTATGGAGCTGCCTACAAGGGATTCAACGACAGCCTGGCCTCCTGGGGTTTGGGACGTGTGATGAGCCAGCAGTGCGGCCAAACCTGGCTCCAGACCTTCAGCAAGATCAACAGCATGTACAGTTCCTCGCGTCAACTGGACGCCCTGCAGTTGGTTACATGGAACGATTATGAAGAGGGCACAGAAATTGAAAGCGGGATTGACAACTGCGTCACCCTCTCCGCCTCCATGTCGGGCGGAAGCCTGCAGTGGTCAGTACACGGAAACGAGAACACACTGGACCACTACACCGTCTTCATTTCGACAGACGGAGAGAACCTGATGGAACTGAGCCGGGCAGGTGTTGGCAACCACTCTATCAATCTGAGCTCGTACTCACTAGCGCCGGGGAAGTACACGGTGTACGTGCAGGCAGTGGGTAAGCCGGTTTTCCGCAATCACATGTCCGGGGCGGTCAGCTATACGGCAAACGGCTCCGGGAGCACATCCACCGCGGGCATTACGGTGGGCGCCTCGCCTGCTACCCTAACTTTGGCGGCGGGACAGAGCGCCAGCCTGCAGGTGAGCGTGACCGCGACCGCGGGTAAGGTGGGCGCGGTAGCCCTGGCGTGCTCCAATCTGCCAGCCGGCGCCAGTTGCGCATTTTCGCCCAACTCGGTAAGCCCCGGCACGGGCAAGGCTTTGGCGACTTTGACCATCCGCGCGGGACAGATGACGGCGGCAGCGCGGCGGCCCCTGGGCCCGGCTTATGCATTGTGGTTCCCCACGCTTGGGTTCGCCGGCATGTTGTTGCTCGACGGCGGAAAATTACGGCAGCGGGCCTTGGCCCTT
>DATGGJ010000267.1:0-4300 GCA_035308585.1 Terriglobales bacterium | reverse complement strand
AGGCGCGCCGCCTGTGTGGCCACAATGGCGCGGTAGGCATCCGATTCCTGCAGAATCTGCCGGTTGTAGTCCTCTTCGGTCACGTCGCCGGTCAGCAGCGTGTGGGTATGGGTGTCGATCAGGCCGGGTAGGCAAGTCTCGTGCGAAAGATCGATGACGGTGGCGCCTTGGGGCACTCTCCGCGTTGCGGCCTCGACCTGCTTGATGTTTTCGCCCTCGATTACCACCTCCAGGTTGTGCCGCGGCTGCTCTGTTCTCTCGTCCAGCAATGTGCCGCAACGCAAAATCGTCAGCGGCGGCGCTTTCTGGGCTGCCGAGGCTTGCGTGGGGACAGCCGCCCTCGGCTATCCGGCCGAGCGCCGCTCGGCTGACATCATCCCGCTCAGTGCGATCAATACCACCACTGCCAGCCACATCCTGTGACTGCTTATCATGCTGCTCCTCCTCGCCTTCTCCCGGGCCGCCGAGTGTACCAAGAAGCGGTAACTGGTGGTTAGTAGTTGGTGGGTCGGGGCGCAGACCGGCTACCAACTCCTGTTTTTTTGAAATCCTGTGCCCTGGCTGTGCAAAAGATTCCTGCCGCCGCCTTCTTCCAACCCCTCTCGCCGCCACAGCATCTCGTCACCCTCATTTTTGGCGTGTACTGGAGCACCTTACAGAGGAATTTCAATTTGTGTACGTGAGTGTGAATCCGCGGCGGAAAAAATTCTTTCTGCACCACTCTTCGGGATTGACGCTGCAGACCTTCGCGCGTAGATTTTTTTCACCGTTTCCGCCAGCCGATTAGCATTCACACCCGTTGCTGCCGCGCAGCCAGCCATGAACTCAGGAGAAGTGCTGTGAAGGATGCTGAGGAATGGAAGGTCTACCGTACGCGATACCTGGTGCGCGCCCGCCAGCTCACTGCCCCGCTCAGCGTCATGGACGCTTCCGGCAAGGAACAGAGCGGGCGTGAAGGCGATTACCTGGTGGAGTGTTCCGACGGCTCCCATCGTATCGCTCCACGGCAGATTTTTGAGGATATCTACGTGGAGATGGGCACTCCCCTTGAGCTCCGCATGTTTCCCCTGATTCGCGGCTGGCGCAAGCACCACGTTCTGGCGGAAGACGACCCTAATCAGCCCGTCCTCTTCAGTCTGACCGGATAAAGCTGTCAGCTCTCAGCTCTCAGCCGTGCACTCGGCCGGTCGTGGCTGAAAGCTGATAGCTGACAGCTTTTCCACTGGGCGGGATACCTCCAGCCATGGTCTGCGCAGCAGCCCTCGCCAGATCAACGATTTAGCAGTAAAATACCATATGTAGCGGTTTGGTATTGACAGGCCCTATAAGTAGCAGTACTGTGACGGTCCTAGGCGATGTTTTGGGGCAAGTCAAACGGACCGGGCCTGACCTGAGGGAGGGGGCCCGGCGCCGCTCAAGGTGACCGTTTCCTGGCCTTACCGGCCCGCACGCCAGGCAGCTCATTGCGACTCCGGGGCTTCTGCTTTTGGACTTAGTTTTCTGGGAGGAAAAAAGGGAATGGCATCCGAACCCACAGCCCGGCCCCCGGCGGAGGTTTCAGCCCAACCTGGCCCCGAGCGCTTGGCCCTGAGTTGGTCGAAGTGGTTTCGTTGCGAAACCAGCTTCAGCCTGCTGCTGGTGCCCGACCAGCCTGGCATCTATGCTGTTGCCGAGGAGGTACTGGCTCCGGGTGAGTTCGAGAGCACCGGTGGCAAGCGAATGCTGGCCGTGGTGCAGTTCGCCGAGGCTGATAACCTGGCGCGTGCGTTGAGCCGTTTGTTCACGCCCGCCAGCCCACTGCGGGAGCGCATAGCCGGCGGGCATTATCTGCTGCGCTACGCGGTGGTGGAAGATGAGGCTGCCCGCCAGGCCGTCTGCGCCGCGTTGCAGGCCTGGGCTGGCCGTTTCGGCGGAAATGGTGGCGCCTGCGCCCGGGCCGCACCGGGGCAAGACTGAGATGGAGCCGCCGCCGCTTCCAGCAGGGTTCTAAGGTAGCGCCGGCCGGTTGCCGGCTTGATGCGCGGGCCGGATGTCCGCGCGCCGACGAGAGGGCGGCACCAGGAAGGAAATGCCGGGCGTTAGCCCGGCGGGCACCAACGCAAGCACCAACTCCGCGCCCGCGGACAGTAGTCGTGAGGAGAGAGCGAATGTCCGAAGTCACCGAGAAGCTGACCATCCCATCCGCCACCGACAAGAGCACCAAAAAGAAGGCGCCGGGCCTGACTTTCCGCCGCTATTTCACCAAGCCGGGCGTCTCGCCTTACGACGAGCTGGAATGGGAGAAGCGCACCGCCCAGATCACCGACGCCCAGGGCAACATCATCTTCGAGCAGAAGGATGTGGAGGTCCCCAAGGACTGGTCCATGACCGCCACCAACATCGTGGCCTCCAAGTACCTGCACGGCAAGCTGGGCACGGCGGAGCGCGAGACCGGGGTGCGCCAACTGGTGGGGCGCGTGGCGGAAACCATCCGCAACTGGGGGCTGGCCGGCGGCTACTTCCGCTCTCCCGAAGATGCCGCCACCTTCCACGACGAGCTCGCCTACCTGCTGCTGCGCCAGTACGCCGCCTTCAACTCGCCGGTATGGTTCAACGTGGGCTGCGACCGCATTGAGCCCAATTCCGACGCCCGCAACTGGCACTGGAACCCGCAGCTGGGGCGCGTGGAGTTCACGGTTACCGGCTACTCCAAGCCGCAGTGCTCCGCCTGCTTCATCAACTCGGTGCACGATTCGCTCGATTCCATTCTCACCCTGGCCAAGACCGAAGGCATGCTTTTCAAGTGGGGTTCCGGAACCGGAACCAACCTGAGCCCGCTGCGCTCCTCCACCGAATCGCTCTCCGGCGGCGGCACCGCATCCGGCCCGCTCAGCTTCATGAAAGGGTTTGACGCCTTTGCCGGCGTCATCAAGTCCGGCGGCAAGACCCGCCGGGCCGCCAAGATGGTCATCCTCAACATTGACCATCCCGACATCGTCGAGTTCATCGATTGCAAGTCCAAGGAGGAAGCCAAGGCCCACGCCCTGGTGCGCGAAGGCTACGACGGTTCCACCCCTGATTCCGAAGCCTACAGCTCTATCTTCTTCCAGAACGCCAACAACTCCGTGCGCGTCACCGACGACTTCATGTACGCCGTGGTGCGCGATACCGAATTCTCCACCAAGGCCATCGTGGACGGCCGCACCATTGACACTTTCAAAGCGCCCGAACTGTTGCGCAAAATCGCCGACGCCACCTGGCACTGCGGCGACCCGGGCATGCAGTTCGATACCACCATCAACCGCTGGCACACTTCCAAGAACACGGCCCGCATCAACGCCTCCAATCCGTGTTCCGAATACATGTTCCTGGACGATTCCGCCTGCAACCTGGCTTCGCTTAACCTGCTGAAGTTCGCCCCCAACGGCAGCTTCGACATTGAAGCCTACCGCCACGCCGTGGACGTGGTCATCACCGCCCAGGAAATTCTGGTGGACAACGCCGGCTATCCCACCGAGATGATCGCCAAGAACTCGCACGACTATCGCCCGCTGGGCCTGGGCTACGCCAATCTGGGCGCGCTGCTCATGGCTTCCGGCCTGCCCTACGATTCCGATGCCGGCCGCGACTACGCCGCCTGCGTCACCGCCATCATGTGCGGGCAGGCCTACCTGCAGTCGTCTAAGATTGCCGAATTGTGCGAGCCGCTGGTTCCGGTAACGGAGCCGGTGAAGTCGCGGATGACCGATGCGCGTGCGGGGACGGGCGCCCTCGCCCGTCCGGCCGAGCAAGGCTCGGCCGCCCTGCCCGGCGCCGCCTGTCCCGGCTGGTACATCAATCGCGAGCCCTTCCTCGACGTAGTCCGGATGCACAGAGCTTCCGTCAATAACATCGGTTCCTCTGTTTCCTCCGTGTCCTCTGTGGTGAAAAACAATCAGATGGCGGAGCTGATTGACGCTTCCAAGCAATGCTGGGACGAAGCTCTCTCCCACGGCGAGAAATTCGGCTACCGCAATTCTCAGGTCACCGTGCTCGCTCCCACCGGAACCATCGGCTTCATGATGGATTGCGACACCACCGGCGTCGAGCCCGACCTGGCCCTGGTCAAATACAAGAAGCTGGTGGGCGGCGGCATGATCAAAATCGTCAACCAGACCGTGCCCGCAGCCCTGTTCAAGCTGGGCTACACCCACGACCAGGCCAACGCCATCGTCAGCTACATTGACGCCACCGGCACCATCGAGGGCGCGCCCCAGGTTAAGGACGAGCACCTGCCCGTCTTCGACTGCAGCTTCAAGCCCGCCAAGGGCACCCGCTCCAT
>DATGGJ010000266.1:0-3010 GCA_035308585.1 Terriglobales bacterium | reverse complement strand
TTGATACCGTAAGCCACCAGGCCGGCGCCGATCAGCAGAAGCGCGAATACCAGCGAGCTCATGCCCAGGATCTGCTCGTTTTCGCTGTGGACCAGGGCAAAGCCCAGCAGCAGCACGGGAAAAACCCCGACCAGGGCGGCGCCGAACATGCCGCCGGGTACCCGGAAAGGCCGCTTGAGGTTGGGTTCGCGCACCCGCAAAACCAGCAGAGCCACGAACTCCAGGGCCAGACTGAGGCCGTAGATCAGAATGTCAATGGTCACCAGGCGCTCAAAGCCCAGACCCAGGCACAGCGCCCAGCCCACGGCGCAGACCAGGATGGCGACATAGGGGGCCCGCGTCTTGGGATGCACCCGGGCAAACACCCGCGGCAGCATGCCATCCTGGGCCATGGCCAGGGGAAGCCGGGAGTAGCTCATCACCAGGGCATTGAACATGCCGAAGCCGGACATCATGCCGCCGGCCACCAGGGCCACGCGCAGCCAGTTGCCGCCCAGCATGCCGGCGATGTCGGCCCAGGAGCCGGTTTCGAAAGCGGCGGCGGGCAGACGCGTGGTCCAAGCCGCCAGCACGGGAAGAACGTAGCTCAGTCCCACAATGGTTACCGCCGCCAGCAGGGCCCGGGGATAGGTCCGCTGCGGCTTGTGGACTTCGGTGGCGACGGTGGTGGCGTTGTCCCAGCCCATGTAATTCCACATCGCGATGAGCAGTCCGCCCACAATGCCCACGGTGGAACCGCTGGCGGCGCTGGCCGTCGCCAAGGCGCCATGATGGAAAGGCGCCAGCACCACAACCAGCGCAAAAGGCGCCGAGAGGAGGAAGAAAAGCCACAGCGAGGTGGTGCCCACCACCTGCACGCCGGCGATGTTCAGCAGCGCGCATACCGCCACCACGGCCACGCCCACCATCACCCCCCGGTGGCCCTCCTGGAACCAGGGAAAGAGGCGGTCGAGATAGGCGACGAACAGCGTGGGATAGATGGCCATATCGAAAATGGAGGCCACCAGCGAGAGCCAGGCTTCCTGGAACCCCCAGAAGTTGCCCATGGCGCGGCGCACCCAGGCGTAGTAGCCGCCTTCGGCGGGAATGGAGCTGGAGAGTTCGCCCAGCATGAGCGCGGTGGGCAGGCTCCAGAGAATGGGGGTGACCAGCAGGATGAGGATGGCGGCGCCGTAGCCGGCCCCGTGCACGATATCTTCGGTGCCGTAGGTGCCGCCGGAAACCATGAAGAAAGTGGCCGCAACCAGCGGCCATAGCCGGAGCTTGGACGAGGATTTCTTCTTCGTGGGCAGCGGGCGCGGGGCCGCGGCCGGAAACTCCTGGCTACAGCGGGCAGGGGTGGTGGCCAATTTCTATGGCTTCCTCCTCGGGCTTTCTCATGAGATGCAGTTGCAAGCGCAGAATACACACATTTCAAAAGCTGTGGAAAAATTTTTGAGAAAAAAAACAGGCGAAGGTGCCGGCGGGACCATGAACATCCGTGCCAGAGGAATTTACCGCCGAGACGCAAAGGGCGCCGAAAAGTTCGCGCGGTGAGCTGCGCTCGCCAGGACAGGCGAGGGCGCCTGTCCCTACATAAAAAACAACAGGTGAGCGCCTGTCCCCGAACAGCCCGCGTACTCTTAGCAAACGTTGTTTCAGGCAAGGCGAAGCGTCTAGAATCATTCTGCTATGAGCGCCGAGAGCAGAAGTAGAGCCGCCAGCACGGTCAAACTCCCCATTTACATGGATAACCACGCCACTACTCCGGTGGATCCACGCGTGATGGAGGCCATGCTGCCCTACTTCATGGAGAAGTTCGGCAACCCCGCCAGCCACAGCCACGAATTCGGCTGGACGGCGGAAGCGGCAGTGGAGCAGGCGCGGCAGCAAATTGCGGCCCTGATCGGCGCCCAGGCCAAGGAGATCGTTTTTACCTCGGGCGCCACCGAGAGCGACAACCTGGCCATCACCGGGGTGGCCGCCGCCTGCCGCGGCAAGGGCGACCACATCATCACCGTGGTCACTGAGCACAAGGCTGTGCTTGACACCTGCCGCCACCTGGAGAAGGCCGGCTACCGGGTGACCTACCTGCCGGTGGCCAAGGACGGGCTGCTGGACCTGGAGGAACTGCGGAGGGCGCTTAGCGACAAGACCATCCTGGTGACGGTGATGGCCGCTAACAACGAGATCGGCGTGCTGCAGCCCCTGGAAGAAATCGGCAAGATGTGCCGCGAGCGCGGTGTGCTCTTCCACTCTGATGCCGCCCAGGGGGCGGGTAAGATTCCCATCAACGTGGACCAGCTCAACCTCGACCTGCTCTCCATCTCCGGGCACAAGATGTACGGCCCGAAGGGGGTGGGCGCGCTTTATGTGCGCAGCCAGCCGCAGGCCTGCGTGGCGCCCATCATCCACGGCGGCGGGCACGAGCACGGCATGCGCTCGGGCACTCTGAATGTGACCGGCATTGTTGGTCTGGGCAAGGCCTGCGAAATCTGTGCCCGCGACATGGAGGAAGAGAACCGGCGCCTGGCCGCCCTGCGCAACCGGCTGAAAGACGCCATTCTGGGGCGGCTGGAGGATGTGCACGCAAACGGCAGCCTGGAGCATCGCCTGCCCGGCAACCTGAACCTGGCCTTCGGGCACGTGGACGCGGAGGCGCTGCAGATGGGGCTGCGCGACGTAGCGGTTTCCAGCGGCTCAGCCTGCTCCTCTGCTTCCATCGCGCCCTCGCACGTGCTGAAGGCCATCGGCATGCCGGAGAACTATGCCGCCATCCGCTTCGGCATCGGCCGTTTTAACACCGAGGCCGAGGTGGACTATGTGGCGGAGCGCATCTCGAAGACGGTGGAGAGTTTAAGGGAGCTGGAAAAGCGGGAGTCGGTAGTCAGGAGTCAGTAGTCGGCAGTGTAGCTGGTAGCTAGTAGCTGGTAGTTAGTGCAGCTAACAGCCGCCAACTACTTAGCTACCGATTGCCGACTCCGAGTACCTTTTCAAGATGGCAAATTACACTTCTCACCCCCGCGGGATT
>DATGGJ010000265.1:0-8438 GCA_035308585.1 Terriglobales bacterium | reverse complement strand
GCCCTTCTCCACGGTGGACATGGAGACGCCCGACGGCAGCAAGATTCCCATCGAGCAGCGCTCCACCCGCGAAATTACCCACATAGCTGGCAAGGCCATCGCGCCCGAGGGAGTGAAGGTAGAGAATCCCGCCTTCGACGTCACCCCCGCCAAATACGTGGCCGCCATCATCACCGAGCGCGGCATTGCTCGCGCGCCGTACGAGCAGTCGCTGCGCCGCCAGGCCGAAACCGTCGCCGCCGACTAATTTTTCACGATACCTGTGTGGGCACAGCCGCCCTCGGCTGTGCGGGTGAGCGAAGCTGGCCTAACGCCGTTTCCAATTCATAAGGAACTTTTTCCGCCCAGCTCACGTACAATCAAGCAGGAGAAGACTCCCATGCTCACCTTCCTCCTCTGGTGCCTGCTCTTCGTGCTGTGCTGGCCCCTCGCCCTGCTCGCGCTCATCCTCTATCCCTTCGTCTGGCTCATCCTGCTGCCCTTCCGCATAGTGGGCATTGCCGTGGAGGGAGTGCTCGGTTTCCTTTGGGCCATCTTTACCCTTCCCATGCGCCTGCTCAGCCCGCGCCGGGTCTAGTTGGCTACCCAGGTTGGAACCGAAACCCACTCTTCTGCATCCAATTCCTCAGCCATTCAGAAAAATTGAATGACGGTGTTTGGAGGGTGAAAGTGTCTGTAAATGCCAGAAAAAAGGACGCTAACAAGGTTTCGCGGCGTAAGAAGCGGCTTCCGGTTGAACCGGAAGTCCCGGACCAGGCGGCGGTGCAGCCGCCCGTGCAGCAACCGCCCAGCCGAGATTTCGAGCGCGAACTGCAGGACCACTTCGCGGCGGAAGCTCGCAAAAAGGTGGAGGAGGCCACGGAGAACCTTTTTGGCTCCGTGCTGGCCCGCCATGGCTGGGCCCGCAATGAGCACGGCCAGGTCGAATACGTCGGCGGCGAAAGCGCCTGATCGCCAAGTGGAATGTTGTATATGAAAGCCCGGCGCTCTGCCGGGTTTTTTGTTGTCTCCGCCCCAAACCCTTGAAAATATTGGTTTGTGGCGCGGGCGCCCCGCCCGCGCTTACGCGGCGTGAAGGCTTTCTGCCGAGGCAGCTTTAGGGCGAACCATCTCACGTATCCTGCTTCTTTTTGACCCACCCCAGCCCGGAGATAGCTCCTGAAAAGTATCCTTGCGAGTAGGTTTCTCTGGTTTTTGCTGGGTTTTTCCCATATATTGCAGCGACCCTACTTCGTCTCCCAGGAGCAGCTCGAATGTCCTCTGGGTATCTGGCCCTGCAACGCCCTTCGTGGTCGCGTCCGAAATATCTGCTCTTTGCCTTCATTGGTCTGATGATCGCCTACGTCATCGGCCACAACGAATACTTCCTGGTAGAGCCGCACGCGCCGGTGTGGCAGCACTACCAGCCCTTCAAGTGGTATTTGCTGCCCCATGGCCTGGCCGGCGCCTGCGCTCTCCTGCTCGGTCCCATGCAGTTCTCTGACCGTCTGCGGCAGCGCTTTACCAAACTGCATCGCGTGGTCGGGCGTTTCTATGTCGCTGGCGTATTCATTGCCGGGCCCCTCGGCTTCTACATCCAGTTCTTCCAGGAGCGCCTGGGCGGGACCCGCTCCTTCAGCATCGCCGCCCTGGCCGATGCCACCTTGTGGATGCTCACCACCGGCATCGCCTTCGCGTTTATTCTTAAGGGAAAGGTCCAGCAGCACCGCCAGTGGATGACGCGCAGTTTTGCTGTGGCTCTGGTTTTTCTGGAAGTGCGCGTTATCCTCGGAGTCACCGGTTTGGAAAATCATCGTCCGGCGCCGGACGAGACCGTGGTCTGGATGTGCCTGGTCTTCTCGATTCTTCTAGCTGACCTTGCTCTGCAGATCCAGGAACTCCGCCGCGCCCGGCCGATTGCTGCTAAAGCGCACGCCACCGCCGGTTAAAAGAAATACCCGGATGTTCAATGGCCAATGACTGCCAATCCCCCAGCGAAAGTGTGACTCGACGAGCCTTTCGCAGCTTGGTTCGACCGGAATCGGAGGATCACCTATAGGGCAGGGAGTTACCGGTATTCCAACCCAATTACAGTTCCCGTCTACTTCCCATATTCCTTGGCCGCCTTGCCGATCGATGCACTGGCCTTGGCAAGATCCTGCGGGTTCATGATCGGTCGCAAAGACACTTTTGCGTTGAACGCCAGAAACCAAGGCTCAGCGATCGAGGGAATTTGCGATGTATCTTTCATGTCGAACACGATAGAGGCCGACCGCTGACCGTCGTCGTCAGCAAAGAAATAAGCCGCTTCCGGCTTGAGCTCGGCCAGAATTCGCTCGATCGTGGAACCCAGTGTCCCGGCCTTCGCGGCGGCATTTCCGGCTTCCACGGGCAGCGACACTCTCAGCAACATTCGCATATGTGTTTTCTCCTTTAACCAGGCGCCGACCGATTATACCCAGTTGGTATGCGGAAGACCTTCCGGAGGTTTGCCGGGCAGCTCGCAAGCTACCCCAGCCCTTACGCCCTGGCGGGATCCGGCTTCTCGCTCTTCACTCCCAGTTCCGCGAACGCCTTCTCCGCCTTGGCCGCGTCGAACTTCTTGTCCCGTGCCAGGGCTGCCAGCGCCGCTGCCACAATGGACTCGGCGTTTACCTCAAAGTGGCGCCGCAAGTGCTCGCGGTTGTCGCTGCGTCCGAACCCGTCGGTGCCCAGAGACACCAGCCGCCCGCCCAGCCATGGCGCCAGTTGGTCGGGAACAATCTTCATGTAGTCGGTGGCGGCCACAATCGGACCGTCGTTCCCGTCCAGGGCGCTCAGAATGTAGGGCCGCTTCGGCTGCTTGGAAGGATGCAGCCGGTTCCACCGCTCCGTAGCCAGCGCCTCCCGGCGCAGTTCGTTGTAGCTGGTGGCGCTCCACACATTGGCCGCCACTCCGTACTTTTCCGCCAGCATGCCCTGCGCCCGCAGCGCCTCATTCAGAATGGGGCCGCTGCCGAACAGTTGCACCACCGCCTTGCCTCCCTCCGCCTGCTTATACCGGTAAATGCCCCGCAAAATGCCTTCGCGGAAGCCTTCTTCCATGGCCGGCATGGCGTAGTCTTCGTTGTACACGGTGATGTAGTAGAAGCGGTCTTCGTGTTCCTGGTACATGCGCCGCAGCCCGTCCTGGATGATGACCGCGGTTTCGTAGGCGAAAGCGGGGTCGTAGCTGGCGCAGGTTGGCACCGTGCTCGCCAGCACGTGGCTGTGCCCGTCCTGGTGCTGCAGGCCCTCCCCCAGCAGCGTCGTCCGTCCCGCCGTGCCGCCCATCAGAAAGCCCTTGCCGCGCGAATCCGCGAACGCCCAGATCAGGTCGCCAATGCGCTGGAACCCGAACATGGAGTAATAGGTGAAGAACGGAACCATGGGCACGCCGTAGTTGGAGTAGGCCCCTCCGGCGGCGGTGAATGATGCCATCGAGCCCGCCTCGGTGATCCCCTCTTCCAGAATCTGCCCGTCCTTTTCCTCGCGGTAGTAGAGCAGCATGTCCTGGTCATGCGGGTTGTAGAGCTGGCCCTGGCTGGCGTAAATGCCCACCTGCCGGATGATGGATTCCATGCCGAAAGTGCGGCCTTCGTCGGGAACTATGGGCACCACCAGCTTTCCCATCGTCGGGTGCTTCAGCAGGTGGCGCAACAGGCTGACGAACGCCATGGTGGTGGAAACAGCGCGCCCTCGAGAACCTTCCAGCCATTCTTGAAAGTACTCCAGCGCCGGAGCCTCAAACTTGAAGCTGGGATGTGCCTCCCGGGTCGGCATGTAGCCCCCCAGGGCCAGCCGCTGCTCCTTCAGGTACTGGATCTCCTCGCTGTCTTCCGGCGGCCGGTAGAGCGCCCCTTCCTTCGCCGCCTTCTCCGGGATGGGTATCTCGAAGCGGGCGCGGAATGCCGCCAGCGCAGCGTCGCTCAGCTTCTTCTCCTGGTGCGTGGCGTTGCGCGCCTGTGCTGAGCCCAGGCCATAACCCTTTACCGTCTTCGCCAGAATCACCGTGGGCGCGCCTTCGTGCCGCACCGCCCGGTAATAGGCGTTGTAAACTTTCTGGGGATCCAAACCGCCGCGCGGCAGACGGAAAATCTGCTCATCCGTCATGTCTGCCACCAGGGCCAGTGTTTCCGGGTACTTCCCGAAGAATTCCTTGCGGATGAAGGCGCCGTCCTTAGCTTTGAAGGCCTGGTACTCCCCGTCCACGCACTCTTCCATGCGCTTCAACAGCAGCCCGCTGTGGTCGCGCGCCAGCAGCTTGTCCCAGGGAGAGCCCCAGATCACCTTGATCACATTCCAGCCCGCTCCCCGGAAGGCCGCTTCCAGTTCATTGATGATCTTTCCATTGCCCCGAACCGGACCGTCCAGCCGCTGCAGGTTGCAGTTGATGACGAAAATCAGATTATCCAGGTGTTCCCGCGAGCCCAGCGTCAGCGAACCCATGGTTTCGGGTTCATCGGTCTCGCCATCGCCCACGAAGGCCCACACCTTGCGCGGCGTTTTGGGAATGATGCCGCGGTTTTCCAGGTAGCGCATGAAACGCGCCTGGTAAATCGCGTTGATGGGCCCAATGCCCATCGAAACCGTGGGAAAGCGCCAGAAGCTCGGCATCAGCCACGGGTGCGGGTAGGAGGGAAGGCCCGGGGCATCCCGCAATTCGTGGCGGAAGTTCTCCAGGTCTTTTTCGCTGAGCCGCCCTTCCAGAAACGCCCGCGCGTAAATTCCAGGTGAGGCATGCCCCTGGAAGTAAATCAGGTCGCCGGGTTGGTCGCCATAGCTGGCATGAAAAAAGTGGTTGAAGCCCACCTCCATCAATGTGGCCAGGGAGGAATAAGTGGAAATGTGCCCGCCAATGCCCGGGTCTTTTTTGTTCTGCCGGTGCACCATGGCCATGGCATTCCAGCGGATCAGGCTCTTGATCCGGCGCTCCAGCGCCCGGTCCCCGGGATAGGGAACCTCGTCCTCTGCCGGGATGGTGTTTACGTAGGGCGTGTTCAACTGCACCGGCATGTTTACGCCCGCCTGCTGCGCCCGCTGCGTCAGGGCGCTCAGCAGTTCCGCCGCCTGCGACGGCCCCTCTTGGGCCAATAGCTGCTCAAACGCTTCAATCCATTCGCTTACTTCCTCGTTCTCGCTTCTTACCGGGACTGTTCTCGCATTCATATATCTAGTATGCCAATTATGATGCCCTTCTGCCCAGTGCCCGAGGTCATCCCTGGCAGGGAGCAACTGATGTGCGGCACGCACACTGGGGAAAGAAACATAAACCGTTTTAACCCGTATCCTAATCCCGCGGAGGAGGTTTCCTATGCCTTGTGACCCGGAAGTCCTGAAGCAAGTGTCTCTTTTTTCCCGCTTGGATGCCGACGAAGCCTCCATCCTGGCCGCGCAAGTTGAGCTCAAGCTCTTTTCTCCTCGCCAGCGCATTTACAAACGCGGCGACCCCGGAGAACGAGGCTATGTGCTGGTCTCCGGCAGAGTGCGGGTCACCACCGTTGATGAAGACCACCAGGAGGTGGTCGTAGATGAGCCTGCGCCGGGGGAATTTTTCGGGTTCGCCTCCATGCTGGAACAAAGCGTTCACCAGACCGAGGCGATTTCTCTCGAACCGACCGAGTGCATTGAAGTAGACCGCAATGACATTCTGGTTCTATTGCAGCGCAAGCCTCACGCCGGGATGGACATGCTGGCCTCCCTGGGGCACCAGTTCCATGCCTCCCAGCAGCTGGTGCGGGTACGCGCCAATCGCCATCCCAACGAAATCATCGAGGAAAAGGAGACGCTCGGCGAGCGCGTGGCGGACGCGGTGGCCGCCTTCGGCGGTTCCTGGACGTTCATTACCATCTTCGCGGTCTTTATGCTGGTTTATACCAGCATCAACATCAGCCTCCGCAGAGCCGCCTGGGACCCCTATCCCTTCATCCTGCTCAACCTTTTTCTTTCCATGCTGGCGGCCATTCAGGCCCCGGTCATCATGATGAGCCAGAACCGCCAGGACAAAAAAGACCGCCTGCGCGGCGAACTCGACTACGACGTGAACCGCCGGGCCCACGCCGAAATCCAGGGCCTGGCCCATAAACTCAACCTGCTCGGCGACCGGTTGGGTGACATCGAGGAGCTGCTCCGCCCCGAGGTGTAGACAAGCGGCAGGCACGACGGACCATGTTCCTTCGGTTGTTCCCCGGGCGCGGATTTCTCTCACCAATTCCCCCGCTGCCCGCATAATGAAAAAATGGCTGCTGCTTTCCCTGAAGAACGTTGGCTTCCGAAGTCGCTCCTTTGTTTGCGTGGCTACAACCGCGATAAGTTCCTGCGCGACCTGCTGGCAGGCATCACGGTTGGCCTGGTGGCCCTCCCCCTGGCCATGGCCTTCGCCATTGCCTCCGGATTGACTCCCCAAGCCGGTATCTACTGCGCTGTCGTCACCGGTTTCCTGATTTCCGCCTTTGGCGGATCCAAGACCCAGATCGGCGGGCCCACCGGTGCTTTTGTCGTCGTCGTGGCCGGCATTGTTGCCGTCCACGGCGTGGATGGCCTGTTCATGTGCACCGTCATGGCCGGCATCCTGCTGGTGATCATGGGGATCACCAAGCTGGGCTCCGCCATCAAGTTCATTCCCCGCCCGGTGGTGCTCGGCTTCACGAACGGCATTGCCATCCTGATCGCCAGCACCCAGGTGAAGGACTTCTTCGGCTTGCACCTGGAAAAAGTTCCTGGAGTGTTCTGGCTGCGCATGGAAGCGCTGGCGGCCAGCTTCCAGACTCTTTCCTACACGGCCACGGCTCTGGCTGCGGGCACTTTGCTCATCATGCTGGCCTGCCGCCTTATCTCCAACCGCATTCCTGGTCCCATCGTCGCCCTGGTGCTGGGAACCGCGGCGGTGGTCATCTTCAAGCTGCCGGTGGAAACCATCGGCACCCGCTTCGGCGGCATTCCCAGCGGCCTGCCCCATTTGGCGATACCCAAGTTCCACGCCGGTCTGATCCATGGACTGTTGGGCCCGGCCTTTACCGTGGCCATGCTGGGCGCCATCGAATCGCTGATGTCGGCCGTGGTTTCCGACCGCATGAGCAACGACCACCACAATCCCAACATGGAGCTGATTGGCCAGGGCGTGGCCAACATCGCCTCGCCTATGTTCGGCGGCTTGCCCGCTACGGGCGCCATCGCCCGCACCGCTACCAGTATCCGCTCCGGCGCGCAGTCGCCGGTGGCCGGAATGATTCACTCCGCCACCCTGCTCTGCGTGCTGCTCTTTGCCGCGCCCCTGGTGAGCTATGTTCCCCTGGCCGTGCTGGCCGGAATTCTTATGATGGTCTGCTACAACATGGGCGAGTGGCGCGAGATTCCCCAACTGCTCAAGCTCACTAAAACCGATATCAGCGTCTGGCTGGTTACCGTCAGCCTCACCGTGTTTGCCGATCTTACGGTAGCCGTGGAAGCGGGCATGATTCTCGCCGCATTGCTCTTCATCAGCCGCGTGGCCAGCACCACCACCGTCTCGCAGGTTACCGACGACTACGTCGAGGACGGCCGCGTCCACATCCTGCAGGACAAGGATATCCCCTACTACGCTACCATCTTCCGCATCCACGGCCCGTTTTTGTTCGGCGCCACCGACAAAATCTCCGTGGTCACCGAAAAGATTCACAACCTTCCGCCCGTGGTCATCCTGCGCCTGCGCAACATGACCGCTCTCGACGCCACCGGTTTATTCGCTCTGGAAGAAGTCGCCAGAGACCTGCACGCCACCGGGCGCACCTTGATTTTGTGCGGCGCCCGCGAGCAGCCTTCCAAGCTTATTCATCAGGCCGAGTTTGAGGATGTGGTGGGCGCCGACAACATCTGCGAAAACGTGCAGGCCGCCTTGCGGCGCGCCGAAGCCGTTTATGAGAAACGGGAAGCCAAAGCCGCAGCCGCCAGCCGAAACTGATATCCCCGGCTGAGCGCAGCGAAGGAGGCCTGCCCCTACCCTGTCATCCCGAGCGAAAGCGGATGCCCGAGTCGAGGGACCCCTGCGTTTGTGTCCTGAAGCTGCGGCTCGAGGGAGTCCCCCAAAGAAAAGGCCCGAGCCTGTGCTCGGGCCTTCGATTTAGCTGACAGCTGATAGCTGACCGCCTTACAACGAGCTCATATTCGACAAAAACTCGCCGTTCGATTTGGTCTTGCTCAGCTTGTCTATCAGCAGC
This sequence comes from Terriglobales bacterium, assembly GCA_035308585.1. Classification (GTDB taxonomy): domain Bacteria; phylum Acidobacteriota; class Terriglobia; order Terriglobales; family Acidobacteriaceae; genus JAICWP01. The sequence continues at coordinate 246 of DATGGJ010000265.1, read as the reverse complement.
TCCATGGCTTCCACCGGCGACAACGGGTTCAGCACCTTGCGCAGCACCCAGATTCTCGCCAGGTCTTCCTTGGGAATCAGCAGCTCTTCTTTGCGCGTCCCGGAGCGCTGGATATCAATGGCCGGGAACACGCGCTTATCCACCAGCTTGCGCTCCAGGATGATTTCCGAGTTGCCCGTGCCTTTGAACTCTTCAAAGATCACGTCATCCATGCGCGAGCCGGTATCAATCAGCGCGGTGGCGATG
>DATGGJ010000264.1:0-5836 GCA_035308585.1 Terriglobales bacterium | reverse complement strand
GGGGTATGTACAAGGGTGAATGTGAGTTAGGGGGTATATACCACATCCGACATATCGTTGACAGCATGCAGTCACTTGTTGGTGACACCTGCCGGCACGATATGATTTGTAAAGGAATCCGGTGCAACGAGTCAGGAAATTGACTTCGGACCCGCTGGCCTCTGGCCGGTTTGACTCATCATCCCCGGGTCTACTCCCGGGCTAGCTTCGCTGCCTCGCGGTTGAGACTCGCGGTTGCTACACCCTTACCCCGGTAGTCTTAGAAGGTAAAGCCGCTATAAGACTTCAGCTAGTACTTGGGCACGCTCGGATCTACTTTATCGGACCAGGCCAGAATGCCGCCGGCCAGGTTCTTCACCTTGCGGAAGCCCGCCTGCTGCAGGAAGGTGACCGCCTTGGCGCTGCGCACACCGGAGCGGCAGTGGGCCACAATCTCGCGGCTGGAGTCGAGCTCATGGGCGCGCTGCGGCAGTTCGCCCAGCGGGATCAAGTAGCCGTCCAAGTTGCAAATCTGATATTCGTGGGGCTCACGAACGTCGAGGATGAAGATGTCCTCGCCCGCGTCCAGCTTCGCCTTCAGCTCTTCCGGTTGAATCTCAGGAACATTGGATGCCACTGGCTTCTCCTCACCGCGAATGCCGCAGAACTCGTTGTAGTCAATCAGCTTAGTCACAGTGGGGTGCTGACCGCAAGCGGGGCAGTCGGGATTTTTGCGCAACTTGAGTTCGCGGAAGCGCATGCCCAGGGCGTCCACCAGCAGCAAGCGGCCGATCAGCGGCTCGCCTTTGCCCAGAACGAGCTTGATGGCTTCCGTGGCCTGCATCACGCCCACCAGGCCGGGCAGGATGCCCAGAACGCCGCCTTCGGCGCAGCTCGGCACCAGCCCGGGCGGTGGCGGCTCAGGATAAAGGCAGCGGTAGCATGGACCATCTTTGGTGGCGAAGACGCTGACCTGGCCTTCAAAACGGAAGATGGAACCGTACACGTTGGGCTTGCCGGTGAGCACGCAGGCATCGTTCACCAGGTAGCGGGTGGGAAAATTGTCGGTGCCATCCACGATGATGTCGAAGTCGCGGAAGATCTCGAGCGCGTTCTCGCTGGTCAGGCGGGTTTCAAATGGCCGCAATTGAACGAAGGGATTGATGGCCTTCACCGTTTCCGCCGCCGAGTCCAGCTTCTTGCGGCCTACGTCGGCGGTGGTGTGAATCACCTGACGCTGCAGGTTGGTATAGTCCACCACGTCGAAATCCACCACCCCAAGCGTGCCTACGCCCGCAGCTGCCAGGTAAAGGGCAAGGGGCGAGCCCAGGCCGCCGGCGCCGATACACAGCACCTTGGCGGCCTTGAGCTTGAGCTGCCCCTCCATGCCCACTTCGGGCATGATCAGGTGGCGGGAGTAGCGCAAGACTTCATCGTTGCTGAGATGGGCGCCTTGAATAATGCTTGCCATGGCAATTTGCCTTCCTGAACCTGAATTAGTTTTTCTGGAACGAGCCGTCAGGAAAAACGACTAGGCATTCATTCGACAGGGGCAACAACAGGCGCAGGAACCGCCAGCAATGGAGGGCACTATGGAGAGGCTGTCGTTTTCGTTCACCGGGGTGCTTTCCTTGTGCAGATACCGGATGTCTTCGTCGTTTAAGTAAACATTCACGAAGGCGCGCAATTTGCCCTCATCAGTATACAGGTGACGCCGCAAGTCCGGGTATGTCGAGGTCAGGGCGGAGAGCGCCTGGCCCACGTTGTCGGCCTGCACGTCAATGCTCGCTTTTTTGCCCGCATACTGTCGTAGCGGAGTAGGTATGTGGATTCTCATGCTGGTTTCAAGTCTCCTCCTGTTGTAAGAAGTGCCTGCCTAACAGATGTTTAAGCCGGGGTCTTGGTTTCAGTAATTCGGGCCGCCACCTGTATGGGCTCGTCCTGGAAGCGTTTATCGGCTTCCTCGCCACCCACCAGCAGAAACGAGTTGGTTTCCCGTGCCTGGCCCTTTTCCACCCGGGTAATGACGTAGGAGCAGCCCAGCCAATGGGCGTCCGCCAGGTCGGTGGACGACCAGCGCGCTGGGTGGTCAGGATGGGAATGGTAGAAGCCCACAATATCCAGACCCCGCTCCCGCGCCTTGCGCTGGATGGCAATCAGTTCCCGGGGATCGATATTGTACCTGTTCTGCGGCGAATCAGTGCGGGTATTGCCGGCGCGTTCCACTGCGGTTACCAGCCGCTGATCATCATCTTCCAACCGCCCCAGCAACACGCCGCAGCACTCGTGAGGATAAGCGTCCTCGCCGTGGCGTCGGAGTTGGTCATAACAGGTTTGGTCAATCTTCAGCATAAAAATCTATTCACCACGGAGACACAGAGGATGATTGACGATTGAAGATTTTCGATTGGCGATTGAAAACCACGGCGAAGCTTTCAAAATCGTCAAACACAATCTTCAATCATCAGTGCCTCAGGCCTCGCCGGCGAAAACTACTCTTCTTCCCAGAAGCGCTCACTCAAGTACTTGTCGCCGGAGTCGGGCAGCACAGTCACGATTACGCCCGGCTGCTTGCGTTCCACCAGGGTGCGCGCCACCTGCAGACAACCCACCACCGCGGCTCCCGCGGAAATGCCGACCAGCAGGCCTTCTTCGCGGGCCAGGCGCCGCACCATGGCGTAGGATGCCTCGGTCGAGATCCCCAGGTCATCGTCCGCCAGCGCAGGGTCATAGATTTGGGGCACGATGGCGGTGGCCATGTGCTTGGCGCCTTCAATGCCGTGGAACGAGGAATCCGGTTGCAGGGAAATGCACTGGATGCGGGGATTGAGTTCCTTCAGGCGACGAGCCGTGCCCATGAAGGTGCCGCTGGTGCCCAGCATGGCTACAAAGTGGGTGACGCGGCCTTCGGTCTGACGCCAGATTTCCGCCCCGGTGCCGTGGTAATGGGCGCGCCAGTTGGCGTCGTTGGAATACTGGTCGGCGTAGAAATAGCGCTGCGGCTCAGCCGCATACAGTTCGCGCGCCTTGCGAATGGAGCCGTCGGAGCCCTCGCCAGGGTCGGTATAAACGATGTTTGCCCCATAGGCGCGCAGAATGTGTTTGCGCTCCAGCGAGACATTCGAGGGCATGCACAGGGTGACCGCAAAACCTTCCGCCGCACCCAGCATGGCATAGGCGATGCCGGTGTTGCCGCTGGTGGAATCCAGCAGTATCTTGCCGGGAGGGAACTGGCCGGTGCGGCGCGCCTCGCTGATGATGGCAGCAGCAGCCCGGTCCTTCACCGAGCCTCCGGGATTGAGCCACTCCGCCTTGCCCAGCAGCTGAATGCCGGGAAGATCGCGGGCAATGCGCTCCAGCCGGAGCAGGGGCGTGTTGCCAATGCGCTGCAGCAGGGTCTCCCCCAGAGGAGTGTTGGCCCGTGACAGCGCCGATTGTGCGCCTTCGGCGTTCACGCCATGTGTCTCATTCGTGACAAGTTGCGCCATTGTGCGGCTCAGACTATGACTCTCGTAATGCGATTGTTAGATGAATTACCGCATCTAAAGGAGCCGATAGTTTATAAAGGTGTCCTGCGGGCGGGCAACGCACGCACTGGGAACGGCCTCGAATCGCTTCCCAAAGGCGTAGAAGCTGTATTGAGCTCGTACGCGGGCTAAGACAGGATATAAGCGGAAAATGGCCAAAAAGCAAGAAGGACGAACCTACGACGAAGCGGTTAACTGGCTGCGTGAGCACCAGTTTGATGTATTGGAAGCACCGGGAACCAAGACCAGCCGGGTATTTGTAAAAAAATACAACTGTTCAGCCGCCATCGAGAAGACGCCCGAGGGTGAGGTGAAGATGTTCGCCTATCCGGGCTACCTGATCGGCGGCGAGATCGCCAAGCTGATCAATAAGGGCTACCAGCAAGTGCTTAAAACCACCAAGACGGAAATTGCGGCCACAGCCGACCACCTGAAGGCACTGCACGATTTCACGGAAGAGCTCAAGGAAGCCGTGGGCAAGCCCAGCCTGTACAACGAGTCTCTGGGAACGGTGAGCGATTCCTATGCTTATGACCGCGTAGAAGGGCGGGACAAGCCCGACACCTCGCGTCCCAAGCGCCCCTGGGAAGAACCGGTAGGGGCTGGCAAACCGGGCAAACGCGCGTAAGGCGCGAGCTCAACATCGAGCCAGAGAGATAGACAGAAAAGTAATTCGGTAAGGCTCTGCCCGCCGTGTATCTCCTGCGCATTCAATAAATGTCTCTCACGCATCGCGCCGCAATTCCATCTGTATAATCCGCGAGATGAAAAGTTCTTGGGCGATTTTCTGCGCCTTCTTTCTGCTACTTACGACAGCCTCGGCCGCAACTCAGCCCGCTCAGAGCGCAGTCCGTCAAGTGCTGGATGAACAGGTCAAGGCCTGGAACCGGCGGGATCTGAATGCGTTCATGCAGGGCTACTGGCATTCGCCGCAGCTGACATTTTTCTCGGGCGTGACCGTGTACCGCGGCTGGGACAATGCGCTGGCACGCTATCGCAAGGCATATCAGTCGGAAGGCCACCAGATGGGCCATCTGGAATTCTCCGATCTGCAGATCGAAATGCTCAGCCCGGCGGCCGCATTCGTACGCGGGGCCTTCCACCTCGCCATGCCAGACGGCAAGCAGCTGCACGGAATTTTCACGCTGGTGTTCCGCAGGTTTCCCCAGGGCTGGCGCATTATCCACGACCACACCTGTGCGGCGGAATGAGCTGCCGCGCCGGACCACGATGCTTATTTGCGGCGCAGGCCGAACCAGGTCTCGGAAACCACGATGGAGTTGCCGGGATTGTGCGGGTCGTATTTGACGGAGGTGGGAAGGCCAAGGCGGCAGGAGTGCAGATTTACATACTGGCGCAAATACGTGATTTCCTGGGAAGCCTCATAAGAGACTCCCGCCACATCGTACTGGTAAATGATGAACTGTGCGGGCCGTGTGCCATCCAGTTCGTGCACATCAATGACTGTGCCGTCGGTAATGCGTCCGATGTGGCTGATGAAGATGCGGCGCTCACGCTCGATTTCTTCCGGGCTTTTGCGACGCCGGCGCAGCAGGTAAGCCACCAGCGCGGCCGTAGCCAGGCCGACCGCCAGCAGGGGATAAGCGTGAAATGACACTTCTCTTAGTACCCAGTCACCTGCTCCCAGCACCCAGACGACGTCCCGGTGTTTGAGCCCAGGGATTTAATGTGTTATTTGAATGTGGGTAGTTTAGCAGGGAATGGACTGGCGCGGAATAACCGAAGTGCGTTGTACTTATTCCTCCGGGAGAGCCGCAACGCGAAGGGGCAAGGACCTAACCAATCAAACGCCTCTCGTCAAAGGGCCGACAGGTTTGGACCTGAAATTGGGCGACACGGGCCAATTGTTCGCCGAGCCAAGACTGCTCTCACGGTGCGACCTGGATTGGAGTGCGAAAGGAAGACGATGCAAGCACAACTTCGAGGGTCTCTACTTCTGATCTTTTTGCCCTGACTCTCTCCATGCAGTTTCAGCCCTTCACCTTTTCCCAGTCCTTCAGGAACTGGTCGAGGCCGCGGTCGGTGAGCGGATGCTTGAACATGAGGTCGAGCACCTTGAAGGGGATGGTGGAAACGTGGGCGCCGGCCAGGGCCGCCTCCACCACATGCAGGGGGTGGCGCAGGGAGGCGGCCAGCACCTGGGTCTTGTAGCCATAGTTTTTGTAGATCTGGACCACATCACGCACCAGGTCCATGCCCACATGGCTGATGTCATCCAGGCGGCCCACGAAGGGGCTGACGTAGGTGGCGCCGGCCTTGGCCACCAGCAGCGCCTGGTTAGCGGAGAAGCACAGGGTCAGGTTGGTGGG
>DATGGJ010000263.1:0-1975 GCA_035308585.1 Terriglobales bacterium | reverse complement strand
TCAACCGCACGCCGGTTCCCACCGACCTGAAGGCAAAGTACGCCGCGGAAGGCGGCAGCCAGATTGAAGTGGACGTGGCCACCATCGAGAAGCTGGGTGTAAAGGTGATTTTAGGCGACTATCTAGAAACGGCGCAGGGAGTGGCCCGGCATGCTACCGACCGTGTGGCGCGAGATCTTCTGGGACTGGCCTCACAGGCCACCGCCGCGAGTACATAAATCTCACCGCCGAGACGCAGAGGGCGTAGAGAAATCTGGTCAGTCCCGTTCAGTGTTCCTGCCGATTATTCCACACATGGCCCAATTTCCAACCCGGCCGTGTACTCGGCACTTGAAAAAACAGGTATATTGAGGCGAAATGCCGAAATCAGAGAAAGCAAAGGTCCGGGCTGCCTCCAGTTCTGGGCCCAGGACGAGTGGCAAATTCGCGGTGGCCATTCTGGCGGCGGGCAAGGGCACGCGCCTGAAATCGCGCTATCCCAAGGTGCTGCACCATGTAGGCGGCAAGTCGCTGCTGGCGCACGTAGTAGCGGCGACGACCCAAATCTACCCCGCCAAGGATGTTTACGCCATCATCGGCCACGATGCGGAGCGGGTGAAAGAAGCCATGTCCGGCAGCGGCATCGGCTTCATCCTGCAAAAAGAGCAGCGCGGCACCGGGCACGCTGTGATGGAAGGGGAAGAGGCGCTTTCCAGATTCGACCATGTGCTGGTGCTTTACGGCGACGTTCCTTTGATCTCGCCTGCCACCATCAAGCAGTTGCGCGATTACCACTTGCAGCAGGGTTCAGCCATGACCGTTCTGACCGCGGTCATGGAAAAGCCGTATGGTTATGGCCGGATCATCTTCCGCAATGGCAGCCGGGAGGTGGAAGCCATTGTGGAGGAAAAATCGCTGAGCGCAAGCCAGCGCGCGCTGCGGGAAATCAATGCCGGCTTCTACGCTTTCGCCACCAAGCCATTGTTTGAGCACATCCGCGAACTGGGCACCGACAACAAACACCACGAGTACTACCTCACCGATATGGCTGCGCTCCTGGCCCGGGCCGGGGAAAAAGTTGTGGCCCTGCAGGCGACTGATGCGCACGAAGTGCTGGGTTGCAACACGCGGCAGGAACTGGCCGAGGTGGATGCCGAACTGCGGATGAAGAAGTGCCAGCAATTGATGGATGAAGGTGTCACCATCTACCAGCCACAAACCTGCGTGGTGGATTGCGATGTGGCGGTGGGGCCGGACACGGTCATTGAACCGTTTGTGCAACTGCTGGGCGCCACACGCATTGGCGCGGAGTGTCGCATCCGCTCCTACAGCGTGATCATCAACTGCGAACTGGGGGATGGCGTGCTCATACGCAACGGCTGCGTCATGGATGAATCGCGCATCGGCGCGCGCGCAGTCCTCGGTCCTTACACCCATCTGCGTCCGGGCTGCCACATCGCCGAAGGCGCGCACATGGGCAATTTCGTGGAAGGCAAGAAACTGAAGCTGGGCAAGGGCTCCAAAGCGCAGCACCTCAGCTATCTGGGCGATGCCGAAGTGGGCGAAGGCGTGAACGTGGGCGCGGGCACCATCACCTGCAACTATGATGGTTTCGGCAAGTATCCCACCGTGATTGGGGATGGCGCCTTCATCGGCAGCGACGCGACCTTGGTGGCGCCGGTCAAAATAGGAAAGGGCGCGTATATCGGAGCTGCCTCCTGCATCACCGACGATATTCCCGAAGACGCGCTGGCCATTGCACGCGGCCGCCAGGTCAATAAGGAAGGCTGGGCGCGGCAGAAGCGGGCAAAATCAGGAGTCAGGAGTCGGGAGGCGGGTCAACACAAGTAGTCAGGGCTCAAGACTCCGAACTCAGCAAAACCTAAGTTTCAAATTTTCAAGTTTCAAGTTTCCTCCGGAGAATCTGGGTATTGCGGAAACTTGGCACTGGAAAACTTGAAATGCTCGTCACCTTCTGCTGTTTGCGTTCTGCGAG
>DATGGJ010000262.1:0-2073 GCA_035308585.1 Terriglobales bacterium | reverse complement strand
CCCGGCAAGGTGTTCCCTGCCCCATAGAGATTAACCGGAGAGAGGGGTGAAAGGTTACGGCGGTTTCCGGGTTGTTCGCGTGCCCTCCCGCTGGGACTCGAATGTTGTTTCCGCCAGATACCCAGGACTTCCGTCCTGGGCTTTACTGGGCCGGCCCTGCTGGGGCTGGAGCAAAAACGCGACATGCAGTCCTGCCTCTGTGTAAACTCCCCTTTCGCCCCCGCCAGGGCCCAGATTTTGTTTCACGCAACCCTCATGCTTGAGTTCTCACACACCCGGGCGCTTGGCTACAATGCCAAGCATGTGTTCCTTTTTTAGACAGCGAACCGCGGGCATGATTCTGGCGGTGGTGGTAACGGGCGCCTGGCCGGCAAGCGCCCAGAAACAACTGACGGCCCAGCAGGTGATAGACAAAATCAAAGCCCAGATCAGCGCGCCGGTAAACCCAGACACGGTGGACACTTTCAAAGCCGGCGATCCAAACACGCCGGTGACCGGCATTGTCACCACTTTCCTGGATACTTACGAAGTGCTGCAGGAAGCGGTGTCGGCGGGCGCCAACCTGATCATCACCCACGAGCCGACTTTCTATAACCACCGGGATGAGACCGGGTTTCTAAAGGGCGACCCGGTATTTGAGCAGAAGATGGGCTACATCCGCGAGCATCACCTGGTGATCTGGCGATTTCACGACCAGTGGCACTGGCGCAAGCCGGACGGCATCATAGAGGGTTTTACCGACGCGGTGGGCTGGGGAAAATACCGCCGGCCTTATGAGCAGAATGCATTCACCCTGCCGCCGACCACGGTGGGCCAGCTGGCGGCGGATTTGCGGGCCAAACTGAACTCGCGGGTCATCAGAATTGTTGGCGATCCGCTGCTGCGCGTGACCGACGTGGCTTACCTGCCGGGAGCCTCAGGCGAGGACAACGAACTGAAAGAACTGGAACGCGACGACGTGCAGGTGCTGGTGGCGGGCGAATCACGGGAATGGGAAACGGTGGAGTACGTGCGCGATGCGGCCGCCCAGGGTAAGCGCAAGGCGCTGATCCTTCTCGGGCATGAAGTGTCCGAGGAACCGGGAATGGAGTATTGCGCGCGCTGGCTGCGGCCGCTTTTCCCCGGCGTTCCGGTGACCTTCATTCCCGCCGGGGAACCGTTTCAGAGGGTGCCGCGATAATCAGTGTGAGTCGCTGCCGGTGCGCTTGAGCGTCGGACGGCCGCTATCGTCAGTGCCGGGAGCATCAGCTGGCTGCTGGGTGCGGCGCAGGCTGGGCTCAGGCTTGCCGTTCGGATTCTGCACCTTGCGCCGATTCTCGATGTGCGCCAGCCGGGCTTTCACATCCTGAAATTCAGAGGTATCCACCACGTATTCATCTCGCGCGGGCAGGATCTTCGCGATTTCCTTTTGCGTCTGAGCCGCACGCGCCGGGGTGGGCGGATGGCTATCGAAGGCCTTATCGAGGAAGCCAGGTTTCTTCTTCTCCAAGGCCTCCAGTTTCTCGAAGAAGGCGGCGAAGGACTGCGGGTCATAGCCGGCCTTGTAAAGGTATTGCACGCCCAGATAATCGGCCTCAGCTTCAAAGCCGCGGGAAAACTTCATGAAGGTAACGGGCAGAGCCAGCCCGGCGGCGCTCTCCACGGCATAACCAATGCCGCCGCCGACGAAAATAAGAGGAATGGAAGCAATGTTGGCCAGGTTGCCGCGAGTCTGCTCGCGGGCGATATGGCAGGCCGCCACGTGGGCAATTTCGTGGGCCATGACGCCGGCCAGCTCCGCTTCATTATCAGCCGCCAGAATCAGGCCGGAATTGACGTAGAAAAAGCCGCCCGGCAGGGCGAAAGCATTGACCTGGTCGGAATCAATCACCTTGATAGTGAAAGGCACCTTGGAGTCGGAATTGCGCACCAGGTTCTGGCCGACACGGTTGATGTACTCGCCAATGACCGGGTCCTTGATCAGCTTGACCGAGGACTCCACCTGCTGAGCGTACTGGCGGCCCATGTTGACCTGAGAGTCAATGCTGTACCAGTTGCCCAGGCCTTTGTTGCAGCCGACATTGCGGTGGCCGA
>DATGGJ010000261.1:0-1873 GCA_035308585.1 Terriglobales bacterium | reverse complement strand
CCAGTCTAAAGTCGAGCCGCGGCAGCGTCAACCGCCCGCGACCACAACTTGGATGAATAATCCCGATGTAAGGAAACAAAAAAATTGTTGGGCCCGGTTGCTGCCCCCGCCGCGAGATGCTTCAGGCCTCCAGCATGACGTCCGCCATGCAGTAAAGCTGCAAGCTGGAAAGCTTACAATCCGCCGGCTTTGGCCCTTCCTGAAGGGCAAACTCCCGCCGCCAAAGGCGCTTACCCCCTTTGTGATGGCCGTCACACCTCCGTGTGTCCGCCTTCAGTACACTATTAGCCAATGGCTGGGGAGAAAGTACTCATCGTGGACGACGAGAGGCTGGTGCGCTGGTCTCTGCGCCAGAAGTGTGAGGAGTGGGGATATCAGGTGCTGGAAGCCGATACTGCCGACTCCGCTCTCACCCAGGCCCGTCACGAGTCCCCCGACCTGGTGTTTCTCGATGTCCGCTTGCCCGATGCCAACGGCCTGCAGGTTCTGGAGGAGCTGAAAAAATCCCAGGACGCCCGGGCTGTCATCATGATTACCGCCGACCCCCAACTGGACGACATCAAGACCGCGCTCAAGCTCGGCGCCTACGACTTCGTGGGCAAGCCGCTGGATTTCGACGAACTGCTGGTGGCGATGAAAAATGCGTTGGAGGCCACCCGGCTGCGCAGCGAAGTGCAAACCCTGCGCGGCGAGGTGCGCCGCCGCACCGGCTATCACTCCGTCATCGGCACATCGGCCAAGATGACGGAGCTGATGGGCTTTGTGCGCAAGGTCGCCGCCAGCGAAGCCACCACTATCCTCATCCAGGGCGAAAGCGGCACCGGCAAAGACCTGATCGCCAAAGCCATCCACTACGAAAGCACGCGCCAGGAGATGCCCTTCGTGGCCGTCAACTGCTCTGCCATTCCCGAGACCCTGATGGAAGCCGAGTTGTTCGGCCACGAGCGCGGCGCCTTTACTGACGCCAAGGCCATGAAGAAGGGTCTGTTCGAAATGGCCGACGGCGGCACCCTGTTTCTCGACGAAATCGGCGAACTCTCGCCCCTGCTGCAGGCCAAGTTGCTGCGGGTGCTGGAGGACCAGGTAGTGCGCCGCATTGGCGGCGTTCGCGATATGCAGGTGGACGTGCGCGTCATCGCCGCTTCCAACCGCGACCTGGAGCGCGCCGTGCTGGAGGGCCAGTTCCGCCAGGACCTCTACTATCGCCTGGCCATTATCGCCATCTTTATTCCCCCGCTGCGCGACCGCAAGGAAGACATCCCGCCGCTGATAGATTTTTTCATCGAACGCTACAACCGGAAATTCCGCAAGTCGGTGCGCGGCATTACGGAAGAAACCCGCAAGCTTCTGCTCGTCCACAACTGGCCGGGCAATGTGCGCGAACTCAAAAACACGATTGAACGCGCCATGATCCTCGAGGAAGAGCAGTTTCTGCGGCCCATGTACCTGCCCTTTTCGGTGTCGCAGCCGCAGGCCGGGCTCACCGCCTTCGAGCGCACTTCTCCCGTCAACGGCACCCATCCCCTGCCCAACGGCCGCAGCCTGCCCCGGCTCAGCATCCCCGAAGGGGGGACGTCGCTGGAAGAAATGGAGCGCACCATGGTGGAACTTGCCATGCAGCAGGCCAACGGCAACCAGACCCACGCCGCCCGCCTGCTCGACATCAGCCGCGACGCCCTGCGCTACAAGCTGAAAAAATTCGGCTTTATCCGCGCCGATGAGGAAGACACCGCTCCCGCTTCCGAAGCCGCCGGCAGCTGAGAGTCGGCCGTGCAGGTTTAGCGCTTTTTCGCTGCTGACCTTTTTGCGCGCCGGGCCATCCTAGTTATCTCAGGAGCACGAGATGAACGTGACGGTACTCTGGGAATTACGT
>DATGGJ010000260.1:0-4076 GCA_035308585.1 Terriglobales bacterium | reverse complement strand
TTGACGGATCTTGCTGTAGTGGCGGCGCTGGAACCACTCCGCGTGCTCGCGGCGCGTCCACAAGGTCAGGACCACGATCCGATCCGGCTCGGCGTCCGAGGCCAGCAGAAAATCCTCCACAAATCCGGGCTGCGCCTGCAGGATGGGAATGACGGTTTCCCGCAGGGTGCGGATCACCTCCCGCAACTTCCCCGGCCGGGTCGTCAGTTCCAAGGCGCGCGCAAACACTGGCAGCTCCTGCAATTGGAATCGTCCTGTGCGAATTCCGTTCGAGACCGTGAACACCGGGATTGGAGATAAGGTATGAATGCCAGCAGCAGGGATTAAATTAGAACGCGTCGCCGGTGCCGTCAATTACCCAAGGATGGTGCAGCGCAAACTTTTGCGCTTCTGCATAACATTTATCCGCCGCAGTAGTGAGGCGTGCCGCGCTAACCGCTTCGCCGGCGGCTGGCGCTGCGCCTGCTCTTTCTGAAAAAATAATGCGCATGTCCTTCGCCCTCGATTCCGCCGCGCGCCTCCGCCTCGGCTATCAGTTGGTTGAGTTCATTGATTCCTACTTCTCTTCGCTGCCCGAGCGCGCGGTGCAGCTGCCCCGCGAGCAGCGCAGCTTCGGCCAGCTCAGCGACGCCCTGCCCGAGTTGGGCGCGGAGGCCGCGGTTGTCCTGGAAGAAGTTTGCCGCGAGCTCACAGACCAGGGCTTCCACGTGCCCAGCGCCAGCTACTTTGGGCTGATGAACCCCACTCCCACCTACATGGCGGTGCTGGCGGAAGCGCTGGTGGCGGCTTTGAATCCTCAACTCGCGACCCTGGCGCGCTCCCAGCTGGCCTCCAAGGTCGAGTGCGAAACTGTGCGTTGGATCGGCGAGCGGGTGGGCTGGCCGGGAGCGTTCGACGGCACCTTTACCAGCGGCGGCAACGAAGCCAACTTCAGCGGCCTGGCCCTGGCCCTGGCCGCCCATTTTCCTCAGGCCATCGAAAATGGCATCGCGGCCGTGGGCGCGCCGCCCGCGCTCTATGCCTCGGCGGAGGCGCATCATTCACTGGATAAATCCGCAGGCCTGCTGGGCCTGGGACGCAACAGCGTGCGCCGCGTCGCCACCAACCAGCAACTGCAGCTCGAACCTGCCGCCCTGGAGCAGGCCATTGCCCGCGACCGCGCCGCCGGGCGCAAACCTTTCTGCGTGGTGGCCACCGCCGGGACCACCAATTCCGGCGCTGTGGATGACCTGGCCGCGCTTGCTGAAGTATGCCGCCGACACCAGCTCTGGCTGCATGTGGACGGCGCTTACGGCGCCGCCGCGATTTTTTCCGACCGTCACCGCGACCTGGTGCGGGGTATCGAACTGGCTGATTCCCTCACCATTGATCCGCACAAGTGGCTGGCCATGCCCTTTTCCGCCGGCGTCATCCTCACGCGCCACCCGCAGGTGTTGAGCCGTGCTTTTGGCGTATCCACGCCTTACATGCCCAAGGACGGCTCGGCTCAGAATATGGACCTGTTCCGCATCAGCACCCAGTGGTCGCGCCGCATGAACTCGCTCAAACTGTGGCTCACCTTGCGCGTGCACGGGCGGCGGGCGTATGAGGACCACATTGACCGGCAGCTGCGGCTGGCGCGCGGCTTTGCTTCCTGGGTAAAGAGCTCACCTGATTACGAGCTGACGGTAGAGCCCGCGCTCACAATCGTGAATTTTCGGGTTCGGCCCGCGGGACGCAACGAAGAACAGATCGCCGCGGCCAACAATGACATTGTGGAGGCCGCGACCGCCGACGGTACCCGCTGGATTTCTGAGACTCGGGTTAACGGGCGCAGCGTGATGCGCATGATGGTGATCAGCTACTTGACCGAGGAGCGGCATCTGCACTCGCTGCAGCAGGCGCTGAGCCAGGCGGCCGCCGCGCTGCATGGGACGACGGCGAACAAGCAAGGGAGCTAGCCGGCCGGTCAGCCAGCTTCTGTGCTAAGTTGAGGTGATGTCGGCGCGCGAACTCATTCCGTCCCTTCTTGAGCCCGCGATGGCCCGCATTCCCGAAGGCTGGTTCGACATGGGACACGCTTCCGGCCTGGACTGCGAGCGTCCCGTCCACCGCGTGTGGGTGGATGCATTCGAACTTGCCTGCTGCCAGGTGACCAACGCCGACTACCAGCTTTTTCTGAGCGCACGCAAGCTGGCGCCCCCGCCGAATTGGAACGACGCCAACTTCAATCACCCCCAGCAGCCGGTGGTCGCGGTTTCCTGGTTTGAGGCGGAGCAGTACTGCCAGTGGCTTTCACAAGTGAGCGGGCGGCGCTACCGCCTGCCCACCGAGGCGGAGTGGGAGCGTGCCGCGCGCGGCGGCGTGGAGGGCGAGTTATTTCCCTGGGGCGACGAACCACCGCAATCGCTGCCTGATTACGCCCGCCGCTGGCTGAGCGGTCCAGAACCCGTGGCCCGCTATTCGCCTAACCCGTACGGCCTTTTCAACATGTGCGACAACGTCCACGAGTGGTGCAGCGACTGGTTCGACGCGGCCTACTACCAGGCCTCATCCCAGCTCAATCCGCAAGGCCCCGCGCAGGGAACGCGCAAAGCCTCGCGCGGCGGCTCCTGGCGCCATCACATCAAGGTCTCGCGCTGCCACACCCGTTCCAGCATTCCACCCGGATTCCAATATGCGGACTACGGTTTCCGCGTCGCCTGTGATCTGTAGCGGCTGTGGCCCCGGGCGCTGGCACTAGGCCCTGCCTACAGTCTCTTTTCTCACCGTCAGCTTCTCGATCAGGTCTTCGCGCACCTTATAACCCGTGCCTGGCTGGTCGGATACCTTGATGGTTCCTTTGCCGGAGACGGTCACCTCGGGCTCGATGATGTCTTCCTTCCAGTAACGTTTGGAAGCGGAAACGTCTCCCGGCAGGCTGAAGTTGTTGAGCGTGGAAAGAGCGATGTTCTGCGCCCGTCCCACTCCCGACTCCAGCATGCCGCCGCACCACACGGGAAGCGAGTGCAGCTGGCAAATGTCGTGCACCCGCACGGCCTCGCTGAAGCCGCCCACCCGACCCACCTTGATGTTGATGATGCCACAGGCGCGCAGCTCGGCCGCCATCTCCGCGTCGCGCGAATTGCGGATGGATTCATCCAGGCAGATCCGGGTGTGCACCTCCCGCTGCAGGCGCGCGTGCAGGTAGATGTCGTCGTTCCACAGCGGCTGCTCGATCATCAGCAGCTTGAATTCGTCGAAACGCCTCAGGTGGCCGGCGTCGTCCAGCGTGTAAGCGGAGTTGGCGTCGCAGCTCAGCAGGATCTCCGGCCACTTCTGGCGAATCTTCTCCAGCACCTTCACGTCCCAGCCGGGTTTTACCTTGACCTTGATGCGCTGGTAGCCGGCGGCCAGCTCGGTGGCGATCTTCTCCAGCAACTGCTCCACGCTGTCCTGAATGCCGATGGAGACGCCGCAGGAAATCTCCCGCCGCGTGCCGCCCAGCAGTTTCCATAGCGGCTTACCGGTTTCGCGCGCCTCCGCATCCCAAAGCGCGTTCTCGATGGCCGACTTGGCCATGCGGTGCCCGCGAATGCGCGCAAACAGGGAAACGCAGTCGCGCGCCGACTCCAGTTTGCGGCCCACCACCGCCGGCGCCAGGTACTTGCTGAGCACCAGCCAGGCGCCCTCGACCCACTCAGGGCTATAAAACGGGTCCTCGCCCGCCACGCACTCGCCCCAGGCGTCCAAGCCCTGGCAGTGCACGGTGACCAGCAGAATACGGCGCTCATAGGTGCGCCCGAAGCTGGTCTCAAAAAAGTGGACCAGCGGCATGCGAATCTCCCGCAGCGTGATGGCTTCGATTTTCATGTTAGTAGTTGGCACTCAGCAGTCAGAGCTCAGAGGTCAGTTGTCATGCGCAGCACCATGGTCAGAAGAAAGGCCTCACTGGTTACTAAGTGCTGGCAAAACCTGAAATCCCATGCGCTGAACCCGGTCTCCTGAGCTCCGCCTATAGCTCCTCGGCATACGACCACTTCTCATCCCACCTGCCCAGCAGAAATGTTCCATTGCCCTCGGCGTCGCGCTCGTAACCCAGGACCACGAGGCCATCT
>DATGGJ010000259.1:0-7217 GCA_035308585.1 Terriglobales bacterium | reverse complement strand
AGAGCCAGCATGAGCTGATGCTGGCGGGGCTCCAAGCCCGCGTTGCGCGCCACCTGTTCGCTGAAGCGGAGGAATCTGCGAATCTGGTAGCGTAATTCGGCCAGTGATTCATAGTCCTGTGTTTTGATGTCCATAGTCGTCCCACCGCTGCCTTGATTATATCGGATACGGTATCGTATCACGACATAAAAGACCTGCTATTTTCTGGTGGTCGTTGCACCAACGTCACCTCTATGTCGTAAGCCGAGCTTTGCCCCTCCCGCCCTGCCCCGCCGGACATCCACCCTTCACCCCAGGATTAGCTTTCGGGAAGGCGGGCCAGCATTTAGAATCCACTGTTCTTTACATACCGGAGGAGCCTGGCCTTGATCCCGCGTTATACCCGCGCCGAAATGGGGCGCATCTGGAGTGAGGAGAACCGTTTTCGCACCTGGCTGGCGGTGGAGGTGGCGGCCACGGAAACCCTGGCCGAGGCCGGACTGGTGCCCAAGGATGCCGCCCGCGCCATCCGGGAAAAGGCCGACTTCAGCCTGGAACG
The DNA here is from genome assembly GCA_035308585.1 of Terriglobales bacterium. Taxonomy (GTDB): domain Bacteria; phylum Acidobacteriota; class Terriglobia; order Terriglobales; family Acidobacteriaceae; genus JAICWP01. The sequence continues at coordinate 6,679 of DATGGJ010000259.1, read as the reverse complement.
TATTCACGCCATCGAGGCCGAGGTCCGCCACGACGTCATCGCCTTCACAACCGCGGTGGCCGAAATCGTCGGTCCGGAAGCCCGCTGGTTCCATTACGGCCTTACCTCCAACGACGTGGTGGATACGGCCCAGGCTCTGCTCATCGGACAAGCCTCGCGCATCATCCTGCAGGACTTGCGCAACCTGATTGAGGTGCTGCAGCGCCGCGCCTTTGAGTTCAAGGACACGCCCATGGTCGGCCGCACCCACGGGGTGCACGCCGAGCCCATCACCTTCGGCCTCAAGCTGGCCAACTGGTACGACGAAGCGCAGCGCGACCTGGCACGTTTCCAGCGGGCGGCGGAGGAAATGCGCGTCGGCAAGTTTTCCGGCGCGGTGGGCAACTTCGCCCACCTCAGCCCGGAACTGGAGGAAAAAATCTGCGCCCGCCTGGGGCTGAAGGCCGCGCCCATTACTTCCCAGGTAATTCAGCGCGATCTGCACGCCAATTATGTGGCCACCCTGGCGGTGGTGGCCTGCACCCTGGACAAGATTGCCACCGAAATCCGCCATTTGCAGCGCACTGAGGTGCGGGAGGCCGAGGAATACTTCAGCGAAAAGCAGAAAGGCTCCTCCGCCATGCCCCATAAGCGCAACCCGGTGACCTGTGAGCAGATCAGCGGGTTGGCCCGCGTGGTTCGCGCCAACGCTCAGGCCGCCTTTGAGAACGTCGCCCTATGGCACGAGCGCGACATTTCCCACTCTTCGGTCGAGCGCATCATCCTGCCCGATTCCACCACCCTGCTGGATTACATGCTGGCCAAGACCACCAGCCTGGTGGACACCATGTTGGTTTATCCGGAACGCATGCTGCAGAACCTGGAGAGCTCAGGCGGGCTGGTATTCAGCGGACAGCTTCTGCTCGACCTGGTGGAGCACGGCGTCTCCCGCGAGGAGGCTTACCGCATGGTGCAGCGCCATGCCATGCGCGCCTGGCAGGAAGGCAGGAATTTCCGCGAACTGGTGCTGAAGGACAAGGAAATCACGAAGCGTGTGCCGCGGGCCCAGATTGAGCGCGCTTTTGACTTGAAGCGCCAGCTGCGCAATGTGGATAAGATTTTCGCCCGTGTCTTCCCTGAGTCTGTGTCCGGGCGCCCCAGCAAGCCACGGCGTAAATCAAAGAAGACGTAGCCCAAAGAAACATTGATGATTGATGATTGAAGATTGACGAATAAAAACCCGTCAGAGGCTGAGCCTTTCAATCCTCATTCTTCCATCGTCAATCTTTTGCGGTGAACGGCTTCAGCACAGGTTGAGGGTCGCGGACTGGCTCATGGCCAGCAGCACCGTCTGGGCCAGGCGCTGCAACACGGCTACATCGCCTTCATCGAAGGCGAAAGCATCGCCCGAAAAAACTTCAATTACGCCTACGATATCGCGCTCGTACTGGATGGGCGCGGCCAGGATGGAGCGCACGCCAATGCGGCGGCAGGTTTCCGCGTCCACCCGGGGATCGGTCTCGCTGTTATCGCAGCGCAAAGCTTTGCCGCTGCGCAGGCACTCCCCGGTAAAGCCGGAGTTCACGTCAATCAGCGTGCCCAGAGGCGGGGCAATCAAGCCGGAGCGCGCGCGGCACACCATTTGCCCCTTCTGGGTCAGGGCGATGGCCGCACCCGCCGCCCGGGTGAGGGAACGAACCTTCTTGACGATAAGGCGCAGGGCCGCATCCAGATCGGACCCCAGCGAGGCGAATTCGCATTGCACGGTGGTGGATTCGGGCGCGCGCTGGGTGTTAGCCGGTTCGGGCTCCAGGCTGACGGCCAGGGGTTCCTGACGATCCGGGGCCCGGGTTGGCTTCTCCACCTGCTCCGCCACCGCCAGCTTGGGCGCGGTGCGGCTGGGAGCGCCGGCATTCACGGCCAGCCACTGATTGAGCCTGCGCCGCGGCTCTTCCGGCAATTCGGAAAAGCGCACTCCGGCCCGCCCAAAAGCGTCTGCCCAGGCGATGTAGCCGGTGGTTTCCAGGTTGGTGACCGGGTCGGGAAGGTTCAGGTGCAGGTTGATGGGCCGCGTCACTTTCTGCGGCGCCGCGGTCTGCATGGACATGCCCTGCTCGCTCAGGTCCAGCACCATGCCGCCGGTAACTCCATCGAAGCTGGCAAAAGCGGGTGAGTGCACGCGGTGGCGCATGCAGCGGCGGCGTTCCGGCGGCGCCTCAGCGCCCGCCTCAATTTTGCGGGTACGTCCCCAGGGAAGGTTCATGATTCGGCCAGAGCAAAATCACCAAGACTCCAGGATGAATCCGGCTGCGGCTCGCGCCGGGCCAGCCGTTCGCTTTCCGTACGCACAATGGCCAGCGCCAGGCCATGTTTGCCGCCGGGCTGCGGCACGTGGCGCACAGTCCGGCACTGGCACAGGAAGCGCACTCCCGGCGAACGCAGCGTGGCGGGAAACAGGAACACCAACTCCAGGAGCGAGTGCGGTGGAATCTCCCGGTTGCTCTCCAGGAAGACTCCGTCGGGACTGGCGTTCAGCACCGTCCCGCTAACCTCCCGCGGACCGTGCTCCCAGAACTTGATGGTCACCGGCTCGCGCAGATCGCAGCGCTGCATGCGGCGGCGCTCGGGTTGAGCTGCGAACATGGTTCTCCTCAAGACCCGCGGGGGAGTCCTGGGTCTTACCCAGATAATCGGTGGAAAAACGTAAGGCGGGAAGTAGTTCCGCAGGTTCCGGGGACGGCTTTAGGGTAGGTGACTCATCAGCCGCTGGCTGTCCAAGGGTGCCTGCAGACTACGGCAAATATCGGCAGACGCGCAAAACTTCCGCCGTCACCAGCTTCGGCCATAGCGCGCGGTCCCACGAGCCGGGCTAGGGCGTGGCCTTGGGCAAACAGCTTATAGCGCTGGGGCTCTCGTTCTTGCTGGAATCGCTGTCGGTTACGACGTAACAGCGCGCGCCTGTGTCGGCATCTTGAACCACCAGAATGTCGTAGCGTCCGCCCAGATGGAGCTTTTCAATTCGGGAGAGCACATTCTGCTCACGGCTGGCCAGAAGGGGCAGGCACAGTAGAAGAAACATCAGGATCAGAAGATTTTTCATGGCACTTATCTCCTGCGAAGAAATATTGCACCATTCGCGCAGGGAGCAAGACCGCGGTTGGTTACTGGTGTGGTGCGGGCTGAAGGAAGGAGCGGGACGCACTGGCGACAGACGGAGGACGCCGGCGCAACTGACAACCGACTGCTGGGAGCTAACAACTGGTTTTATGCTGAACGCCGCCGCCGCGTGGAACGGTGATGTTCGGCGCCGCCGGTGACCTGGGTCTCTGACGCCCTCTGCGCTTCGGCAATCCGCGCCGCCGGCTTCTTCTTGCCTTCCATCTGCGCCAGGCTCTGCTTTAACGCCGCCATCAGGTCCACCACGGGCGCCATCTTGGCCGGCTTTTCTACCTCGGCCACCTCGCCGCCCTCCAACTTGGCCTCGATCAGCTTCTTCAGGTTGGCTTCGTAGGTGTCGTAATACTTCTTGGGATCCCACTTGTCAGCCAGGGCTTCAATGAGTTGGTGGGCGACCTTAACTTCGGCTTCTTTCAGTTCCACGTCCGCCTTGCCGAATTCCTCCACCTGGCGAATTTCGTCGGAATAGTACATGGTGTGCAGCATCATCCCGCCTTCGTAAGGCCGCAGGAACACCGTGTACTCGCGATTGTGCATGGTGATTTTGGCGATGGCGACGTACCTGGTCTCCTCCAGCGCTTTGGTCAGCAGCGCGTAAGGGCGGCGGCCCGCTTCTTCCGCCACCAGGTAGTAGGAGGATTCGAAGTAAATGGGGTCCACCTCGTCGGACTTGACGAACTCCAGGATCTCCATGGTCTTGGCGGTTTTGGGTTCGATTTTCTTGATCTCATCCGGTTCGACGATCACGTATTCGCCTTTGCGGTACTCGTAGCCCTTGACGATCTCATTCCGCTCCAGCACTTTGCCATCGGCGGAGCAAGTGAGCTGCTGCTTCACCCGGGCGTGATCGTCGCGGTGCAGCATGTTGAAGGAGATGCCGCTGCTGCGGGCGCCGGAAAACAGCCGTACCGGCATGGAGATGAGACCAAAGGTCAAATAACCCGACCAAACCGAAGCCGCCATATCTTGCTCCCCATTGCCTGCGGATTGCAGGGGACAGCAGTTTACACTGCCCCACGGGCGAGGCAAATACTCGCTCGCAGGTGTCCTTCGAGGTGCGGGTGCCGTCCCCCAGAGGACTCTGATAGGATGCGCAGCGCCACCGGGCTTATGGCTGAGAGCCGGCATAAGCTTCCGGAGTGTTGAGGTATGTAGTTGATTGCAATCTGCTTAGCATTCGTCCGATGGCCTGAGCCCGGGGTTTTAGCCGCCCTGGAGCGGCATTTCTGGCCAGCCTTGGCGGTAACGGTGGTTTTTGGCGTGGTGGCCAGGCTGCTGCGGGCGGTGGACCTTTCCGGAGCCGTGGCAGGGGTAATCGTCACCTGGCTGTTGTACATTACCGCTGGCCCAGGGGCGTTCGCGGCGGTGGCAGCGGTATTTGTACTGGCCTTTATCACCACGCGCCTGGGCTACCGGCAGAAGCAGTTCCTGGGCACGGCAGAGCGCCGGGGAGGGCGTAGCGCTTCCCAGGTCCTGGCTAACCTGGGGACGGCTACGGCTTGCGGCGTGGCTTCAGTGCTGACCCGCCGGCCAGAACTGTGGCTGCTGGGAGTCTCGGCAGCGCTGGCGGAAGCGGCTGCGGATACGGTTTCCAGCGAATACGGGCAGGCTAGAGGAAGCCGCGCCTATCTGATTACCACCTGGGAGGTGGTGCCCGCCGGCACCGATGGCGGCGTCAGCCTGCCCGGCACCCTGGCCGGCATTGCGGCTTCGGTTTTGCTGTCGCTGATTTGCGCCGCCGCCCACCTGGTGCCACGCCACTGGATAGCTGTAACTTTCGCCGCCGGCATATTGGGCATGTTGGCGGACAGTTACCTGGGTGCGTTGCTGGAGCGGCGGCGGCGCTTGAACAATGATCAGGTCAACTTCCTGAGCACCATCATTGCGGCGCTGCTGGCCGCGCTGCTGGTGCGTTTGCTGTAACCCATACCGCCTGCTTTGCCGCTATACAAATTACCACTCACAAATAATCGCAAGGTGAATTAAGCCGCAGGAGCATCCGTGCAGTCCGGCGCCATGGCAGGGAAAAAACTATGGCGGGACGAAGGAAAAGGGCTTCGCGTTCAGCTTGCAAACAGCATGACAGCGGACCAGAGTTTCTGTTCATGCAACCCGAAGCATGAAAGCACCAGGTGTTGCGCAAGTGGAACTCTGTTAACGGTCGCGACCTGTTTTTGATTTACCCGTAAGTGCATGTCCCACTGTTCCTTGCCTCAGCTTCGATTGGGACGGCAAAATTAATCCAACTTGGCGATTTGGCTCGCATCTATTTTAAGAGCCGGTTTCCGCGGCCACCCAGTGCGCGAGTTCTCCCAGTCCCGAGTTGCAGGCCGGATTGCATGATGAAGTGGAAAACTTTTGTGGTTGGTTACGCGCTGGCGCTGGCGCTGCTTTTGTTCGCCCAGCACCGCCCGGAGCAATCCCAGCAATCGTCAACTTTCTCGCGCATTGTTGATTTGACGCACAGCATCAGCGGCAGCAGGGCGTCACTTCCGCCCTCCAGCCAGATTCTTCTGCCGCAGCCGGTTTCGGCGGTAATCCGCAATGGCAACACTGGAAGCGCGGAAAGCCGTTTTGCCACCCGCCTGGAGGCGCCCGCAAACTATGCCCCTAGTCTGTGGACGGTGGCTCAGATACCGCCGGAGCGCTTGTTCGCTCCCCTGGCGGTGATTGACGTGCGGACGCAGGCGCGGCGCAATCCGGATTACCAGCTCAGCGTCACCGATATCGCCGAGTGGGAAAAGGTGCATGGCCAGGTTCCACTGGGGGCAGTGGTGATGGCGCGCACGGGATGGGACACGCGCTGGAACTCGCGGCGCGCCTATCGCAATGATGACAGCCGCGGCGTTCCCCACTTTCCCGGCTTCTCGCTGCAGGCTGTGCGCTTCCTGGTGGAAGGACGGAACGTGGTCGGACTGGGCATTGATACCGCCAGCGTGAATTCCGGCGATGTATCCAACTTGCCTTCGCCGGTGCGCAATTACGCCCTGAGCCACAGCGTGTACCAGGTTGCGAACATCGCCAATCTCGGCCAGGCGCCGGAAACCGGTGGCTTGGTGCTGGTGGCTCCCGCCAAACTGCAGGATAGTTCGCAGGCTCCGGTGCGGGTGCTGGCGCTGGCGAGATAGCTGTTTCCAGCAAATCAATCTACTCAGTATTCAGAAAGCTATCTCATAATGAGCCACGCGCGTAAACATCTGAAGCCACGCCCTTTCAAAACCGATTTCTGAGATAGGTTCTCAGCATTCAGCCAAAGAACAAACTTTTGGCATAACGGGTTAAGCCCCCAAAGAGGAACCAAAGAAACAGCATATGGAGCGAGTTAAAGGGCTGGCGGCTGAGTGCCGGGGTCAGTCGCTGGGTTGATCGGTGCTGGCCGACTGCTCCTGGCGGATGCCCTCAAAGCGATAAAAGCGCGGCTTGCCCTTGTGCTTCCAGTAGTGCGAATCGTAGTAATCCACGCCCAAGCCGGAGTTCAGCGAACTGTAGAAGGAGCTCTGCTCGGGATCCACCACAATGCCGG
>DATGGJ010000258.1:0-7659 GCA_035308585.1 Terriglobales bacterium | reverse complement strand
ACCCTATTTCCAGGCGCGAAAAGAGAGGTTATGAGCGACAAAGTGACGGAACTTCGGGTTGGCATGGACAACGGACCAAAACCGCCGGCGAAAATTAAGGTGGTGGGCGTAGGCGGCGGCGGGGTGAACGCCGTCAACCGCATGATCGAGGCGCGCCTGGAAGGCGTGGAGTTCCTGGTGGCGAACACCGACCTGCAGTCGCTGCGGCTTTCGCGGGCGCCGGTGAAGATTCAGATCGGCAGCAAGCTGAGCAACGGCCTGGGGGCGGGCGCCAACCCGGAAGTGGGCCGCCGTGCCGCATTGGAGGACACAGACAAGCTGATTGACGCCCTGGAAGGCTCGGACATGGTGTTCGTCACCGCCGGCCTGGGCGGCGGCACCGGCACGGGCGCGGCTCCCATAGTGGCCTCGCTGGCCAACGAACTGGGCGCGCTCACGGTGGCGGTGGTAACCAAACCCTTCGGCTTCGAAGGCAAGCGGCGCATGGCGCAGGCGGAGCAGGGAATCGCCGAACTCATGCAGTCGGTGGGCACGGTCATCGTGATCCCCAACGAAAAGCTGCTGAGCGTGGCCAATGCCGCCGGGTTCTTTGAGTCTTTCAAGGTGGCCGACGACGTGCTTCGCCAGGCGGTGCAGGGCATTTCCGACATCATCCAGGTGCCCGGCATCATCAACCGCGACTTTGCCGATGTACGCACCACCATGGAGGGCATGGGGTACGCGGTAATGGGCACGGCCATGGCCTCGGGCGAACGCCGGGCGGCGGAAGCAGCCAAGCGTGCCATCTCGTCGCCCCTGCTGGACAACGGCGGCATCTTCGGTGCCCGCGGCCTGCTCATCAACATAACCGGTTCCAGTTCGCTGGCGCTGAGGGAAGTGAACGAAGCCTGCCAGATCATCCAGGGCGCGGCCGACGACGAAGCCAACATTATCTTCGGTGCGGTCCAGGATGAGACCATGAAGGAGCAGATCAAGATCACGGTGATCGCCACCGGGTTCCGCTACGGAGCGCTGGAGCCGCGGCATCCCAACAACATGTCGGCAGCGTCGCTGGCCATATCGCATGCGCGCATCGCTTCCAGCTACCAGACGCAGGAGCACATGGGTCCGCCTCCGGCGCCCGCCATGGAGCCGCTGCCGCCGCGGGCGGTGGGCGACTCCAAGCGCTGACTGTAAACTGGCTGCCAACCGGGGAAAGCGTGGCCGCGGCCGCGCGTCCCCGGCTTCCCTATTAGCTCACCTTCCGATATATTGGCCGCCAGCCGTTCTGTTTGCGAATCTCCCGCGTGAGAACTGCATCCAAAATATCCATATGAAAGGCACTTTTGCCCTGGAGGAGAGAATTGAAGGCTACGCGCGTGTTGCTGGTCTCTCTCACAGCTTTCGCGGTGGCAGTTGCCGTGGTTCCTTCCTTGCGAGCGCAGAACAAGGATTTTCATGACGCGCCCGCTTCGTCCAAGCGCCTGAAAGATCCTTACGCCCCCAGCCAGAACGTCCTGGCCACGGGCCATGAGCTGTTTCATCACTATTGTGCGCGCTGCCACGGGGAGAGCGCGCAAGGCTCGGGCAACATCCCCTCTCTCGTGGATGGCGGGATGGAAACCGTGACTCCGGGCGAGGTGTTCTGGTTCATCAGCAAAGGCAGCCCGCAGAACGGGATGCCTTCCTGGGCCAAGCTGCCGAAGAAGGTGCGCTGGGAAATCGTGACTTACGTGAAGTCACTGGGAGGCTCGGCGCCGGGGGTGGAAGCCGCGCGCCAGCCTGCTCCCGCTGCCGCCATGACCAGCACGCTCAAGGACCCGCCTCCCAAGCCGCCGTTTACGGATTTCCGCTACGAGCAGCCGGGCAAGATGCGCAAAATTACGGTGAAAGACTTGCCTCCTCCCTTCGAGACGCCCTCGGCGGATAACGGTCCTGACGTGGTAGCCCGTCCAGCCAATGCGTGGCCACAGGCGCCCTCCGGATTCAAAGTGGAACTGTACGCCACCGGACTGGACAACCCGCGTCTGATCCGTGCCGCTCCCAACGGCGACATCTTCCTGGCCGAGAGCGGGGCCGGTGATGTGCGCGTCTTCCGCGGCATTACCAAAGATGGCAAGCCGGAGCAGATGTCTGTGTTTGCCAGCGGGCTGAAGCGGCCTTATGGCATCAACTTTTATCCTCCCGGTCCCAACCCGCAGTGGGTCTACGTGGGCGACACCGACGAGGTGCTTCGCTTTCCTTATCACAACGGGGACATGAAAGCCGCCGGGAAAGGGCAGCACCTCGTCAATCTGCCCAGCGGCGGCGGCCACTGGACGCGCGACATCCAGTTCTCACCCGACGGCAAGACCATGTTCGTGGGCGTAGGCTCGCGCTCTAACGTGGATAATCCTGAAACACATCCCGCGGAGAAGAACCGCGCCAACATCCTGGCGTTTAATCCGGACGGCTCGGGGATGCGCATCTATGCCTCCGGCATCCGCAACCCCGGCGGCGGCCTGGCCATTGATCCCCAGACCGGCCAGTTGTGGTGCTCGGTGAACGAGCGCGACGCGCTGGGCAATAACCTGGTTCCCGATTACGTCACCCACGTGCAGGATGGCGGATTCTATGGCTGGCCGTGGTGGTACATGGGCAGCAATCCCGACCCGCGTCTAAAGGGTCAGCCGCATCCCCCGCTGGAGAACAAAGTGACCGTTCCCGACGTGCTCATCCAGGCGCATAGCGCCTCACTGGAGCCCGTGTTTTACACCGGCAAGCAGTTCCCGGCGCAGTATCGCGGCGACCTGTTTGTGGCCGAGCATGGCTCCTGGAACCGGGCGCCGCGCGCCGGCTACGAGGTGATCCGCATCCCGCTGCACCAGAGCGGGCACGCCAGCGGCGAGTACGAAGACTTCATCACCGGCTTTGTGCTGCCCAACGGCGATGCCTGGGGGCGTCCGGTGGGCGTGACCGTGGCGCCGGATGGCTCCTTGCTGGTGAGCGACGATGGCTCCAACTCCATCTGGCGCGTGAGCTACCGGGGGAAGTGAGGGCCGCGGGAGTGGGGTGTCGGGCGTCCCAATCTGCAGGTTCGGGAGAGGGTGGCTGCTAGCAATTGCGCGTCGGATGATATATTTGTCCACTGGGGCGGGCTGCCGGGCACCCGTAACTCCACTCCAGGAGGCGCAACGTGAAAGGCGATCCCAAGGTCATCGCTGTGCTGCAACAGGTGCTCAAGGCGGAGCTAACCGCCATCAACCAGTATTTTCTGCACTCGGAGATGTGCGAAAACTGGGGCTATTACAAGCTGGCCGGGCTGGCCAAGAAAGAGTCCATCGAGGAGATGGGTCACGCGGAAGTGCTCATCGAACGCATCCTGTATCTCGACGGCACGCCCAACATGAGCGATTACTTCAAGATCAACATCGGGCAGGACGTCAAGGCCCAGCTGCAGAACGACCTGCAGCTGGAGTATGACGCGGTCAAGCGCCTGAATGAGGGCATCAAGCTGTGCGTGGCGGCCGGCGACAACGGCTCCCGCGAGCTGCTCAACAAAATCCTTTCCGACGAGGAACACCACATTGACTGGCTGGAAGGCCAGCTCCACGCCATCGACGAGATCGGCATGGAGAACTATCTGTCCCAGCAGCTCCACGGCAAGGAAGAAGAGAAGAATTAAACTCTGTAGCGCCGGCGTACCCCGGCCTCGCTGCGGGCGTTCCGCCTGCATCCGCTCTGGTTATGGCGCGGGCACGCCCCACCCAGGAGCCACTTCCGACATAGTTTGTGCTCACGCCGCCCTTTCCTGCGGCAGCTCGATTTCCAGGGCGACGTCGAACTTGGAATAGTATTTCTTCACTTCCCCGGCGCCGTACTTTTTGCGGAAGCGGTCAGCGATGTCGCTGACCCTTTTCGCATCGGTGATCGGCTTCGCCCGCACTCCCGCCGTCGTGCCCTTGGCCGCAATGGTCATCACCGGCGTCTGCAGCACGTTGCGATACCACTGCGTGTCGGAGCCCTGCACCGGCAGCAGATAGAGCAGGTTCCCTTGGCGCACGAACCAGATGGGCAAAGAAATGTTCCTGCCCGACTTTCTCCCGGTCACGGTGATTTCCAGTTCCTGGGCGGCATCCAGCATTTGCGCCATTTTTGAGATCATTCTCGCCCTCCACGAGTTCTATTTCAAACAGCTTAGCGCCAGCTCGCGCATTGTTCCTCTTGTGCAAGGAGGGTGTCAATATCCGCCAGCGCTGCCCTGTATTCCACCCCAAGCAATCAACTTCGACAGATTCCCTCAAGCCGGCCTTAACCTAGCGCGCGTCCCGAGTCTCGTTTTGGGAATGTGCCTTAACGGCACCCACTCGAGGTTAATCATATGCCCCTGTGCCGCCGGATAATTATGGTGTCGCTTGCCGACCGGCGGGCGGCGTGTCTTAGATAACCCGTTGAAGGGAGCCAAAATGAAGAAAATTTTATTGGCCATTATCGTCCTGGGGCTAACCGCCGCGACAGCGCTCGCGACTGACGCCCCCTTTAAAGCCGGCACGACCCTGGAGAATCTGCAAGCCGCATTTAATGGAGAAAGCAACGCCCACGCCCGCTACCTGGCCTTCGCCCAGCAGGCCGACCAGGAAGGATACGGAAAGGCCGCCAGCCTCTTCCGTGCGGCTGCCAAGGCGGAAGAAATCCACGCCCGCAATCACGCTGAAGTAATCAGGAAGATGGGCGGCGCAGCGCAAACCCAGATCGAGAGTCCCCGCGTGAACTCCACCAAGGAGAATCTCGAAGCCGCCATCAAGGGGGAGTCCTATGAGCGCGACGTGATGTATCCCGCGTTCTTAAAGGTGGCGCGCGCCGACCGCAATAAGGATGCGATTCAAACCTTCAACTACGCCAAGACCGCCGAGGCCGAGCACGCCAAGCTCTATGCCGAGGCGTTAGCCAACCTGCCGCAGATGAAAGGCGCGGGGCAGGAGTATTACGTGTGCACGGTATGCGGCTACACCACAGCCAAAATGGACTTCTCCAAGTGTCCATCTTGTTTCAGCCCGAAGCACAAGTACGAAAAGGTGAGCTGAGGACCCAAGCGCCGCCTGCCAGGTATGGCGGGCGGCGCCAGCTAAGCTTGTGAGGAGATGGCCATGATTCAGTTTCCACCTATTCCCGCATGGGACGCATTTCATCCGCTGATTGTGCACTTTCCCATCGCCTTGCTGCTGGTAGCGCCGCTGTTCATCGTGATGGGAGCGCTGCTGCAGCCTGAGAAAGGCCGGGCTTACATGTTTGCCGCGCTGATCCTGATGGCCGTGGGCACGAGCGCGGTGTTCGTGGCCCTGGAGACGGGTGAAGCAGCGGCTAAGCTGGCGGAGCGCACGCCCGAGATCAATGCCGTGCTGGAACACCATGAGCAACTCGCGGAATTGACGCGCGTGGTGTTCTCCGCGCTGACCGTGCTTCTTGCCGCCATCCTGTTGCTGCCCCGGCTTCTGCGGCGCAGTTCCGGCTGGCTGGTTGGCCGTGCCCTGCCTCTCATTTTCCTGGTGTTCTACGGGGCAGGCACGCTGCTGCTGGTGAACACGGCGCACAACGGAGGGCGGTTGGTGCACGAGTTCGGCGTGCACGCCCTGGTACAGCCAGGGGAGCCACCGCCGGCAGCGGCCGCGGCGGAGGGCGATTAGGAAGTCTATTCCCGCGGAGGCACGGCAGCGGAAGAGGGCGAAGGAGCGCGGAAGGAAGTTACGCTTTGACGGGGGCGAGAGGATCCACGGTATCGCCTTCCTCTTCCTTCTGCTGGGCGGACCCGTTGAGACCGGCAGGCGCAGCCGGAGCAGGCTGGGGCAGAGGAGGCACGGCGTCGGTGTTATCCAGGAGCCGATGATGCAGGCAGTAGAGAGCCAACTCAAGCCGGTCAGAAACACCCAGCTTGTCATACACCTTGCGCAGATAATTCTTGACCACCTGCTCGGTGGTATTCACGCGGATGGCGATTTCCTTGTTCTTCATGCCCTGCGCCACACAGGCCACGATCATCATTTCCTTCTGCGTGAGATGGACTTTCGCGGCAGGGGCGATGGGGCGGGTGGCCTGAGTGCGGAAGGCATGCAGCACCCAATTCACGGCCTGCTCGTCCAGCCACATATCGCCTTTGGCCACCTTGTGGATGCAAGCCACCAGAGTCTCAGGCGGAATGGAGCGGTCAATAATGCCATGAGCGCCGCGGCGGAAGAATTCCAGGACTTCATCCTGGCTGGCGCCGGCGGTGAGCACAATGAGCTTGGAGTTGGGGGCGCGGCGCAGCAGTTCGCTGATGGCCTCGGCGGGCTCAGCCGCGAGCGCGGTTTCAAACAGGATCACGTCGGCGCTGAACTTGGCGATAGCGGAAATGGCCTGGCCGTAGCTTTCCGCCTGGCCAACCACGCGGATGTCATCTTCCAGGGCGAAAATCTTGCGCAAGCCGACCCGGAAGATGGTCTGGCTGTCGGCCACGATGAGACGGGTAAAGACCTTACCGTCCGTACTCTGCGGGTTCTCGCTACCGCCCTGAAGTTGAACCGGGCTGCTGGCCATAAAGCCTATTGTTTCCTCGAAGCAGTTACGCGCTCTAAACCGTACTCGTCAATCACCACGCCTACCCAGTAGCTCTGATTTTCCTGAAAACAGCGCACCGCGCGGCCACGGCATTTGACCACCACCCCGCTGGCGGTTCCCAGCACCTGAGCGGGCATGCAAATGCTGAATTCCACGGCCGAGCCGATGGGGACTTCCGCATCAGTCTGAAAGAGGACGCCGTTGGCAGAGATGTTGCGGGTCTGGCCGGCGTGTTCGCCCTGCGGGCTGTGAAATTCCACCGGCAACTGCAGAGGGAAACGAGCGGCGCTCTGCATATCGTGGAAGCGAGCCGAGGGCCGCGCCGCATCCACTTCCGCTACCGACGAATGTGGCCTGACGTCTTTGGACACGCTGTTTCTCCACTATGGAGGCAGCCGGGGGTAGCGCGCTCCAGCCCACAAGCTGGGATACGAGGCAGCTTACAACGAGGCATGAGGCGGGAAAAGTTACGAAAGTTATGGCCTATTCGAGTGGCATAAAGATTAGGAACGAGGGGAAAGCATCGCCGTGGCCCACGCGAGATGTTTCAGTCAGAGGGACGTCTTTGCCGTGACCGCGGGCGAACACTTCTCGCGACATTACGACCATGTGGGCCGGCCGTTCGGTGTCAGTTCTGCGGTAGAACCAATTCGGAAGGCGAGCCGCCGAGGCAGATTACGGAAGTGACCGCCATCACTGAGCGGGCAGCCAAAAGGGGGTAGATTCTGCTAGAGGAAGCTGGGGGAGAGGAGGCCAAGCCTGCTGCCGGCAAGCCACAATGCGACACCCACGTTTCTGGGTTCAGAAGGCGACGCGGGCAATGGTTCGCAGAACGCTGGAATGGGCGCGGCAGGGGGCACGCCCTCCTTCCGTCCGCCAGCGGGAGGCGGACAACTCCCTTCCGGTTCTCCGCCCGCCCCTGCATCGTCAGAGTCAATTTCACGGTTCCGGGAGAGCTACATTGCCGGGCTGGCGGCGGCAGGTATCGCGGCGCATTTTGTCCTGCATTACCTGGCGGGAACTCGGGCGGAAATCTACAACTTGCCGCTCTACGCGACCCTGGCGATTGGCGGAGTGCCGCTGCTGATGGGGCTGACGCGGCGTCTG
>DATGGJ010000257.1:0-5517 GCA_035308585.1 Terriglobales bacterium | reverse complement strand
CGGAGTCGGCGCGCAGCGGCCTTAAACGTCCAGGCCGATGGAGCGCATCAGCTCCAGCCCGTTGCTCTTGGTCACCACTCCGGGGCGCAATCTGTAATCGAAGCGAATGCGCCCCTCCTCCAGCTCATCCTGAAAGTGGACGTTGTGTATCTGCCCATTCAGGGGTCCGCTGATCTCCGCCAGCGCCAGGTCATGCGTGGTGACCAGCCCGATGGCGCCGCGCTCGACCAGCGCGTGCACAATGCCTTCCGCGCCAATGCGGCGGTCCATGGAGTTGGTGCCCTGCAGCAGTTCGTCAAGCAGGAAGAAGAGCGGCGGGTCGCCTCCGGCCAGGTCGAAGATGCGCCGCAGCCGCGTGATTTCCGCGTAGAAACGCGAACTGCCCTCCTGCAGCGAATCGTTAATGCGGATGCTGGCTCCCACCTGCAGGGGTGTGAGCCGCAAGCGGCGGGCTCGTACCGGAGCCCCCGCCATGGCCAGCACGGCGTTGATGCCGGCGGCGCGCAGCAGCGTGCTTTTTCCCGACATGTTGGAGCCGCTGACCAGCAGCACCCGCGCCTCGCCGATGTGCACGCTGTTGCGCACGCACTTTTCCGCCGCAATCAGAGGATGGCCAAGCTCTTCGGCCTCGAAGAGAGCGGAGCCGCTGGTGAACTCGGGAAAGGGGTCGGCCGGGTGTTCGTAGTTGTAGGTAGCCAGCGAAATCAGCGCTTCCACTTGCCCAGTCGCTTCCAGCCAGCGGCGCACCGCGGCGCCGTGCCGCCGGCGCCACGCCTCTGCCCAGAAAGCCACCTGCACGCTGTACAGCAGTGGCAGGTCCAGAACCCGAAGAATCAGATTCTCGCGAGAGTAGCTGAAGTCAATGATGGTGCGCAGCTTGCTGATGGCGCGCGAGGGAGGCAATCGCTCCGAGACCAGCTGTTGACTGAGCCTTTGCAGGCGCAGGGTGGAGAAACTCTCCCCCTCAAGACGCGCCAGCACGGCGGAGAGCAGGTCCAGGTCCTCGAAAGCATGCTCGGTGCCGTAAAGGGTTTGCAGCAGCGGCTGCTTCAGGCGGCGCGCCAGAACCGCGTTGATGCCCAGCACCGCGAAGAACGGCAGAAATGGTCCCCACACTCCCCAGATCACGGCGGTGGCAATTTCCAGCCCCGCTAAGATCGCAGCTGCCACTCGCAGCCAGCGCTGCTGCAGGCGGGGAGGCGCTTCCGCCCACTGCAGAAGGGCCTCGGGATGAATGCCCACTTGCTCACCTTCGCCGAGCACGCCCAGATCTTCCCTCAGATCCAGGCGATCGCGCAGTTCGGCGACCGCGGCCTGGCGTTCGCGGATCTCCCCCAGAGCGGCAGGGGACAGCAACCAGCTCGCCAAGGTGTCTTCGCCCATGCGGGTGCGGGCGGTGGAGAGAAGCTGAAACAGGCTGCCCTCGCCGAACAGGTCGAGATCGGCGGCGTAGATGTGATGCAGGTTCTGAAAACGCTCTCCCTTTTGTCCTGTGCCTGTCCAGCGGTCTTCCATGCGGGCGAGGGCACGGCGGTAGAGTTGGGCGGCGCGCTCAGCGTGCCGCCGCGCCCGCAGGATTCTGGAATGACGCGCCGCCGCCGTCGCAAATGCAGCGATGGGAACGGCCACCCACCACGCCGGGAAGGCGTGCCGCGCGAAGCCCAACCAGGCTACCGCGGCCACCGCAATTCCCAGCAGCAGCCGCACATAGCTAATGCGGATGTGAAGCCGCTCCAGTTGCACCACACTCAGCTCGCGCTCGTGCAGCCGGCGCGCGTATTCGTCAGCGGGAGACACGCTTAGCAAAATGTATCAGCAGAAGAGAGTAATGAGGAAACGTTGCCATGCTGATACGGCTCAGCTGCGCCACTTCAGAGTGACCGGCCCCGGGATAGGATGGCGCATCTCGCCCCCGGTACGGCGCGCGTCCAGGTAAGCCTGCTTGAGCTGGAAGTACCACTTGGCGGGACGGTCGGCGTCGTCAATCAGCATCAGATGGGGATCATGCTTCAATCCTTCCGCCTGCAGTTCCATGGTGCGCCGGTCCTGCTCCACGAACTTGGCAAACACGAATTTGAGCAGTTCGGGACCGAAGGGCAGCCAGCGAAAGATGTTCCAGGCGGCGACCACGTCAATGCGGCAGCGGTTGCGGGTGATAGGCGTAACCGTGGTCAGGCTGGAAAACCAGAACTTGCCCGCCCGAATGGTTTCGGAACGCAGGTTGGGCAGCACAAAATCAATGGTGGTGGTAACGGCCTCGGCATCACCGTAAAAGCGCAGCAGCTTGTAGGGCGCGCTGTTGGAGGAGGGCGTGTGCGCGCTCATGCGGAAGCCGTTGGGGATGGGCTCGAACGCCTTCTGCTTCTCGTGGATGCTGTGGCGGGAGCGCCACCACCAGGCCTGGTGTACGAAGGGACCGTGCGCTGGGTCCATCAGACCGATGATGCCATGGTCCACGTTGACCGGCATTTCGGCGCTCAGATAGGCCAGTTTGTAATTTGGGGAGAAGCTGGGCACGCGCGGTGCGGGAACAGGCGGTTCCTCTGCCCGGGTGGCGCCGGCGCCGGCGGGGCCGGGTTCGGGCACGAACACCCAGATGTAATCGTCATGCTCGGCGCAGGCCAGGGCTCCGGCGTAAATGCGGTCAACCCGCAGCTTCTGGTCCGCCGTGAGCGATGGGATCAGCTGGCACTGGCCGCTGTGAGGCTCAAACTTCCAGCCGTGATAGCTGCACTCCAGTTGCTGCCCGTCAAAAGCGCCGCAGGAGAGCGGCATCCCCCTGTGAGGACAGGCATCGCGCAGGGCGAAAGCGCGGCCGTGGGCGTCGCGTCCGATGACCAGGGGAATTTCCAGCAGCAGGGCCTTCTGCAGGCGGTTATGGCGCACGCGCTCGCTGGGCAGGGCGCGATACCAGAAGCCAAACAGCATTTCCGCGTCCGGCGTCTGCCGCTGGGGGATGGCGAAAGAGTTCATGGGGAACTAAAGGAAATTGTAATTGAGTAATTTGTAATTGGTAATTGGCACTCAGCAGCCGGCAATCAGCAATCAATCCCTGGAGCGTCTCTCTTCCCCGTACTATCCCAAAGGGCACCGCCGGGCTGGAATGCGGAGTGCTGAATGCCAAGCGCCAAGCGCTAAATGCGAATGGCTGAATGCTGATCGCTAATGGCAACCCTCACAATGTCAAAGCAGTTAACCTCCAGCACCGCAGTCACTTAGCTCGATTACTTTGGTGGTTCTGTGGCCCTTCGGCAGATTGTTTGGGCGGGGGAGCAGACCTATAATCGTCATACTCTGGTGAGTCTCCGTCAGGCTGAGGGTAGGTAAGCGAAGGGGTGTGTTTCTTCGCGGAAGTCTACCCATGATGCGCATGCGCCTGCATTTCGTCCTGATGGCTATTCCCGCAATCGCGATCTCCTTTCTTTTCACTACGCCATCACTGCAGGCCGGCATCGGCCCCCACTCCCCGGAGGACGCCGGGGAAATCGTCGGAGTTCAACGCAACGGGCACATGGTTTACGTCAACGACGCTGCTCCACCGGTACGGCGGGCGGCGCCGCGGGCGCAAGCCACTGGTCCCCGCCTGATGTACTGGAGTGTGACCGAGCGCCGCTGGAAACCGGTGCCTCCGGCCAGCCATGCCTCCATGCGGGCGGCACGTTCGGCGGCGGCGGAAGTGCGCAGCATGCTGAAGGCGGCTCCGGGTACCCGGGGCGTTGGCAGCGCTGAGGTTAGCCCCACGACGGACATTAACGCCGCCATTGAGCAGGCTGCCGCGCGCCATAACGTGGATCCCAACCTGGTGCGTGCCGTCATCAAGGTGGAATCCAACTTCAACCCCAATGCCGTGTCGCGCAAAGGCGCCATGGGACTGATGCAGCTCATGCCGGTCACGGCACGGCAGCTCAACGTCACCAACCCCTTCGATCCGGCGCAGAACGTGGATGCCGGCGTGCGCCACCTTAAACACCTGTTGGACGACTTCGGGGGCGACGTGCGTCTCACCTTGGCGGCTTACAACGCCGGGGTGGGCGCGGTCATGCGCAGCTCCGGAGTGCCGCCCTACTCGGAAACACGCAACTACGTGAAGAAGATCACCAATTTGTACTGGAGCGGCAAGTCGGGAGCGGGGATGTTTGTCATGCCCAACCGGGACCCGGTGCGCGTATATCGCGACGCGCAGGGCGTGATCACTATGACTAACACCGATTAGTGAGCTGTCCGGTGCGGCGGTAGCGGGAACAGGCTTAATAAATTGAAACAGATACTCCCAGGTCAGGCGCCGTTCTGCGCCGCGGTGTTGCTGATTACCACCTTGGCGGTTCCGGCGGCGGCCAATGTACGCAAGCCGCAGCCCGCACAGGCGCAATTTGCCCGGGCGGAAAAGCTGCGTGACACCCTTATGCGGCGCCCGGCGGAAGACCGCGCACGACGGGATTATCAGCGGGTGATTGACGCCTATCGCCACGTTTATTATTCCGACCCAGGTTCCTCCAAGGCGGCGGTCAGCGTGCTGCGCGTCGCCGATCTGCTGGCGGGAATGGGACATCGCTTCGACGACTCCAAAGCACTGCACGCCGCCATCGGCCAGTACAAGTTCTTGCTCCGTGAATATCCTGGCAGTCCCTACCACGGCGACGCCCTGTTTACCATCGCCCAGATGTACAAGGATGATTTGCACGATGCAGCCTCGGCCAAGGCTGCGTATCAGGGCTTCTTGAAGAGCTATCCGCACAGCGCGCGGGCCGAGGAGGCGCGCCAGGCCCTGGCCCAGCTCAGCCCTCAACGCAAGCCAGTTAAGGCCGAGTCCACCAAGGCACGCCTTCCCGCTGCCAATCGCGATGCCGATCTGTCCCGGGTCACCGGCGTGCGCTACTGGTCCACAGCCGACTACTCCCGCGTGGCCGTGGATTTGGATAGCGATGTTACCTTTCGTTCTGAACGCCTGCGGCACCCCGACCGCGTGGTCTTTGATCTGCACTGGACACGCCTCTCTCCCTCACTGGTCGGCAAAAGCTTCATTCCAAAGGACGGTTTGCTGAAGAAGGTTCGCGTCTCCGAAGAAAAACCAGGGGATACGCGGGTGGTTCTGGACGTGGGCGATCTCGGGAATTATTCCGCGTTCCTGCTGCCCAATCCCGATCGGCTCATTATTGACATCCACGGGCGCCAGGCAAATGTGGCAGGTAAGCCGGGTTCGGCGAAGAGCGCCAAGTATGACGCATCCGCCGAAACCGTCCCCAAGCCGGCAGATTCCACGCGCTCTTCAATCCGTGCCGGGGAGGCGGGAGCGGAAACGAGCTCAAGCGCAAACCCGAAGTTAAAAGCGCCGGTTGGTCCCAGGATCATCAGCGACAATGAAGAGGATACATCGGCTGCCCGCGGCGTTTTGCCGCCCTCGGTGAAGCGGCCGTCACGAGTCGTGATCCGCGAGGGGGGCGAAGAAGTGCAGGCGCGCGAAGCCCGCCCAACCGCCAGCGGCGACCGCTCGTTAATCCGGGCCTTGGGATTGAAGAT
>DATGGJ010000256.1:0-3900 GCA_035308585.1 Terriglobales bacterium | reverse complement strand
CATTGGTACGCGCGATCCCTTCGCCACCGTTGAAGAACTGGAGTCGGCTCGCAAGCTGATTCCGGCGGCTACTTCAGTTGTGGTGGTGGAAGGCGCCGGTCACGATTTGGGCTACGGGCGCAAACGCCTGGGAGAGGACTTTCCCGCACGTGTGAGCGAGAGCTTTACGGCACTCATAAATGCGGGCTTAAAATTCAGTTAGGCGGGGCGGAGGCAACGAGATGAAAGTAGCCGGCAACCGGCTGAATGCCGGCTGCTGATTTCTGATGGCTCTTCTAGTTCACCCATGGCGGCGATTTGGAGCCGCCGTCCTTCTTGTCCACGTCCGGATCGCGATAGTTGCCGTGTTCGTCGAAGTAGACGTCGCGCCCGTGCCGCCGCATGTAAACCTGGAATTTCCTGGCGGCGCGGCGCCGCTTCCAGCGGTAGTAGGAATTGCGCACTCCGAAGTAGCGCTCTGAGAAGGCGTAGGTCAGCCCTCGCCGGGGCAGGAATTTAACGTACAGGTAGCCGAACAGCGCCCCGCCCAGGTGCGCGAAATAGGCCACCGATTCGCCGCGATGCCCCGGTCCCAGGCCCTGGAAGGCCCCGGCCAGCGCAATCAGGATAAGTATTCCCACCAGGTACTTGGCCCGGATCATGAAGGGCAAGGGGAACAGCATGAACTCCTGGTTCCCGTAGAGAACCGCGAAGCCCACCATCACGCCAAAAATTCCGCCCGAGGCCCCCACTGTCGCCGTAAGAGGCGAGATTCCCAGGAAAGTTATACCGGGAACCGTGCCCAGGTAAGCCACCGCGATGGTCACCAGCGCCGCGCACACTACGCAGTAAAAATAGAATTCCAGGAACTGGTTGAATCCCCAGTCGGTTTCGAGCTGTGCCCCGAACATCCACAGCGTCAACATGTTGAAGGCAATGTGAAAAAGCCCGACGTGGATGAAGGAGTAGGTGACCAACTGCCAGATCCAGCCGTGGACCACGGCAACTGGAACCAGCGCCGTAAGGGCCTCGATGGTTCCCCACGTGCCCGCGGCGAAGGCGATCAGCAAGAGCCGGAGCAGGTAGATCGCCGTATTGATGATGACCAGCCACTTGATGGCCCGGGTGAAGGGCGGGAAGCCCAGGGTCATCGTGTAGTTGCGGGAAGGCATAAAAACCTAGCTTACAGGAAATTTCGGCGCAAGTGGAGGCGCAGGGCCTGCGTCGCTGCCAGGCAAAAAACCATTCCCACCTGGCTCATTGCTGACCTTCAGCGGTCGTTTGCCGGGAGCGTAATGTAGAATTTTTGCTTCTTGCACACCATATCCCACGCCCTGGCTCGTTACACCCATTTCGTCTGGGGGCTGTTGCAGCCGTTGGGCTCATGGGGCGTGTTCGCTATTGCGGCCATTGACGGCTCGCTGCTGGGCATGCCGCTCGATCCGGTGGTAGCAGGCTACGTCTACCAGAGCCCTCACAAGTTTCTGCTCTACGTGATCATGGCCTCGGCGGGCTCGGCCCTGGGCAGCGTTGTACTTTACCTGATCGGGCACAAGGGGGGCGAGGTGCTGCTGCAGAAGCGCATGTCGCCGCAGAAGTTCGAAAGCATGCGCCGCTCCTTCGACCGCCATGAGTTCTGGGCGCTGATGTTTCCTGCCATGCTGCCGCCGCCGTTTCCCTTCAAGCTCTTTGTCCTGGCAGCCGCGGCCTTCGAGATGAATTTTGCTCACTTCGAACTGGCCATCTTTGCCGGGCGATTTGTGCGCTTTCTCATCCTCTCACTGCTGACCATCAAGTTCGGGCCGCAGGTGGTTGGCATCATGTCCCACCTGGTCCACCAGCACCTGGCGGCGCTGCTGATTGCCGTGGCGGTGGCCCTCGCAGGGTATCTGCTGCTGCGCCGCCGCCGTGGCCGCCCCGCGTAACCCCTTTTTTCACCACAGAGGACGCAGAGCATTTTTGAAATTTTATTCTGCTGGAGGCTCAGCTACTCAGCTGAAGACGACGTAAGGTAATTGGAAACGGCTTGTAACCGCGACTTTTACTGGAACCCTGAAAGGCACGTGAAGGTTGGGAAAGAGATAGAGAATTACCGGGATTGCTTTTGCATCCCGTTCTCAGTGCTCTCTGTGTTCCCTGTGGTGAGAACAAAGGTTTATGCGGCGACTTGCGACTTGCGCTCGGCCATTACCTGCGCCAGGTGTCCGATGCCGAAGAACAGCGCGGTAAACACCAGGTCGCCCGCCAGATCGTTGCGGAAGAAGGGCAGCCCGGCAACGTAAGCCGCGGTCAGTCCGTCCACCGTCTTCGGGTACATCGCCCAGGCGGCCCATACGCCGAAGTTACTGATAATAAAGAACGAAACGGAAGCGCCCAGGGCGGCTCCCAGCACCCGCCAGGGCTTGCTGTTGCTCATCAGAACGCCACCGAACAGCACTATGGCGAGGTACCACGCCCAACTGATGAAGGTGTCCGCCGGCAGGGGGTAGCCGTACACCAGCTTGGTCAGAATCAAATCCGAGGCAGCCAAAAGGGCAACCGGAATCCAAATGTACTTGCGCGGCATGCGCGCGCCAAAGTAGAGCAGTGCCGCCGCGACCGGCGTAAAGGCCAAAGGATGAGGCAGGAAGCGGAAGCCGACGGCGAACAGCACGAACAGGATTGCCAGCATGGTCACCTCGCGAATCCTAAATATTGTTCTTTCCCGGCGCGGCAGTCAAGTCGGGCGGCCCCAGGTCATTTGCTGCCTGGCGAACTATCGCGGCGAGAGGGTTGTCGGCGCAGGCCCATGTACTCGCCCACAACCTGCAGCCTGTCGTTGAGCACCACCCGCGAGCTTAGAGGCCGTTCCCGCCGCTCCGGATACATAAATCGCAGGTCAAAAAAGCGCACCATGTACCCCGGGGGACTTTCCAGCTTCTCGGTCTCGGTGAGCGGGTATTGAGCCCAGTCCAGGTACACCCGTCCCAAATAGCTCTTCTTGGCCGCCACCGTGACCGGCGTCTCCTCCGGCTTGTAGTAGGTCTTGGCTTCATTGTCCGGGTCCACATCGGGCGCCAGAGCGTCCACGTGCATGGTCTGGAAGAAGTTCCTGGTCTCAACCACCCCCATCCACTTGAAGGGATTGACCCAATAGGGAAACGCGGAGAGGTGGAGGGGGACCGCGCCGTCATAAAGACGGGCCTGCATGGCGGCCAGGGCATGGCGATGCTCAAAGTCGCGCACACCCCACACGGCCAGCATTCCTGCTAAAGCGAGGATGGCGCCCACCTGCCCGCGCGGGCGTCCCTTCTTTACGCCAATTTCCTCATGGATCAGTCCGAACAGGGCGGGCAGGACCAGTCCCGCCAGCAGAATGCCCCACAGCACGGGCTCGATGATGAATACGATGTCCCAGGAGTACCAGCGCGGGTAAAACGGGGAGAAGGGCCTTACCCCGTAATTGTTGGTGAAATCGAGCAGAATATGGCTGAGCCCGCCGATGCAGGCGAACCAGAACAGCAGCCCCCAGCGTGGCCGATTTGTAGGTTGTCGTCGGCGGTAGCGCAGCCTGTAGACGGCCCACACCACCACCAGGACCAGGGCCGCCATCATGGGCACGCCGAGCAGCGTGTGTGTGATGCCTCGGTGGTGAGCAAAGCCATACACCGGCCCGTGGAAGTAGGCCAAAACGTCCAGGTCAGGAGCCTCCGCCGCCAGCACCAGCGTGACGGTAGCCAGCGCCGTCTTGCGGTTCAGTCCGGCGCGGCTGATGCAGGCGCCTGTCAGGAAATGGGTTAGCGGCTCCAAAGGTCAGCGGAAAGCCATTCAGGATACCGCATCGCCCACTCGCGGAGCAGTTGCCATCACGTGATTGCGGACTTTTTCCGTGGCCAGCGTCTGTGGCACCAGCACTGTCAGGGCGTTGGGAACAATGGTCAT
>DATGGJ010000255.1:0-4288 GCA_035308585.1 Terriglobales bacterium | reverse complement strand
TCCAGCAAGGCGAATATGTACAGCCACAGCAAAGCCATGAAATGCCAGTACCAGGCGGTCACGTCTATGACAATGTGGCGGTTCTCCGGCGGGCGCTTCATCCAGAAAGTCACCGAGGCATAGAGCAGCGCCACAACTCCGCCCAGCAGGTGCAGAGCATGCATCCCCGTCAGCAGATAAAAGAAGGAGCTGCTGGGGTTGCCGGATAGAAAAAATCCGCGGGCTTCCATCTGCCGCCAGGCGAGCACCTGTCCGGCCAGAAAGGCGAGTCCCAGAACCACGGTCAGGCCCAGCCAGGGAAAGCCGCTGGGTTCATCGTCGGCGATGCCGGGCATGGCGGTGACCGGCGCGATCACGGCCAGCCGCGCCGCCTGCCGGCGGGCGAATTCCATGGTCACGCTGCTGACCAGCAGAAAGCAGGTGTTGATCACCAGCAGCAGCACGGGCAGGCGCACCGGCGCCCAATCATTGATGTAGCTGTTGGTGCGCAGGTCCCAGGAGGACATTCCCTGGCGCACCAGGTAAGCGCTGCTGAAAGCTACGAACAACATCACGATGGGGGCGATGCCCACCGCCAGCCCCAGGCGGCACCGGCGCAGGCGTTCTCCGTAATCGGGAGATTCGTCGCCGCGACCGCCGCCACCCCCGCCTCCGCCGGGATAGCGGGGAATGTCCCCGCTCCCGCCGCCGCGGCGTTTGGGCTGCTTAACCGTCAGGGTCGGAGTCAATGTGGCCATACCAATCTAGTGCGCAGGCACGGGGGCCGGATCGGTCTGCATGATGTAATCCTTGGCTGCACCCGGCACGCTGTACTCATAGGGTCCGTGATAAACCACCGGGGTGACGCCGCCAAAGTTGTCGTGCGGGGGCGGCGTGGCCGTGGTCCACTCCAGGGTTGTGGCCTCCCAGGGATTCTGGGCAGCCTTCTTGCCCTTCTTCATGCTCCAGAAGAGATTGAAGAGGAAAATCAGCTGCGCGGTTACGGTAATGATAGCAGCGTAGGTGATGAACTTATGGATGGGCAGCAGCGGCGCCAGGTACTTGACCTCGGTAAATTGCGAGTAGCGCCGGGGATTGCCCGCCATGCCCAGGTAGTGCATGGGCATAAAGATGCAATAGGCGCCGATGAAGGTGAACACGAAGTGAATTTTTCCCAGGGTCTCGCTCATCATCCGCCCATACATCTTGGGGAACCAGTAGTAGGTTGCGGCAAATATGCCGAAGATGGCCGCCACACCCATGATCAGGTGGAAATGGGCTACGACGAAGTAGGTGTCGTGCAGGGGGATGTCAATGGCCGGCTGCGCCAGGAAAGGGCCGCTCAAGCCGCCGGAAACAAAGAGGGAAACGAAGCCAATGGCAAACAGCATGGGCGTCGTAAAGCGGATTTTGCCTTTCCACATGGTGCCCAGCCAGTTGAAGGTCTTGATGGCGGAGGGCACGCCGATGGCCATGGTCATGAAGGAAAAGGCAAAAGCCGAGTAGGGGCTCATGCCGCTCATAAACATGTGGTGGCCCCAGACCATGAATCCAAGAACCCCGATGGACATCATGGCGTACACCATGGCTTTGTAGCCAAAGATAGGTTTACGGGAGAAGGTGGAAAGCAGCTGCGAAGCCACGCCCATTCCCGGCAGGATGGCGATGTACACCTCGGGGTGGCCGAAGAACCAGAACAGGTGCTGCCATAGCAGGGGCGAGCCGCCGCTATGGGCCACCGGTTCGCCGCTCACCATGAGGCCGCCGGGGACGAAGAAGCTGGTGCCCAGGTTGCGGTCCATGAGCAGCAGGATGCCGCCGGCCAGGAGCACGCCGAACGCCAGCAGGCCCAGGATGGCGGTAATGAACCACGACCAGCAAGTCAGGGGCATGCGCATCAGGGTCATGCCTTTGGCCCGCAGGTCCAGAGTGGTGGTGATGAAGTTGAGCGCGCCCATCATGGAGGCGACACAGAACAGGGCGATGCTTATGAGCCACAAGTCTTCGCCCAGGCCTTCACCCGGCCCGGCCAGGGGAATGGCGCTCAGGGGCGGGTAGTTGGTCCATCCGGAAAGCGGCGCCCCGCCGGCCACGAAGAAAGCTGAGATCATCACCGCGAACGACAGGAACGTGGTCCAGAAAGACAGCATGTTCAGGGTGGGGAAAGCCATGTCCGGCGCCCCGATCTGGATAGGCAGGAAGTAGTTGCCGAAACCGCTCTGCGGCGCCGTCGTCAGCACGAAAAACACCATGATGGTGCCGTGCATGGTCATCAGGGTCAGGTACTGCTCCGGCTTGATGGCGCCGAAGAAGGGGATGGACGCGTCCGGCCAGACCATGTGGATGCGCATGGCCAGGGAGAGAATCATGCCCACGCATACCGCACTCAAAGCCAGGAAATAGTACTGGATGCCGATGACTTTGTGGTCCAGACTGAAGACGTATTTGCGGATGAAGCCGGTGGGCGCGTGTCCGTGAACCGTGCTCGGTGCCGCGCCAGCTGGGCCGTGTGCCTGAGTCATTGTTTCTCCGCCTCCCGTGCCGCCAACCATTTCTGGAAATCCTGCTCGCTCACCACGCGCATGATGCCGTGCATCTTGTAGTGTCCCAAACCGCACAGTTCGGCGCAGGCTATCTCGTAATCGCCGGTCTGCTCGGGCCGGAAGTGCATGTGGATCATCAGCCCGGGCACTGCGTCCTGCTTGAAGCGCATGGCGGGAACAAAAAAGCTGTGAATCACATCCTGGGAACGCAGGGTCAGGTCCACCTCGCGATTGACCGGCAGCATCAGGACGCCGCTCACCACGTCATCCTTGGAAGCCGGATCGTTGGAATCCACTCCCAGGGCGCTTAGGCCACCCAAAGAAGCGTCTTCCAGTTCGGGGCGGGTGGCGCCGAATTTGTTATCCGCGCCGGGATAGCGGAAATACCAGGCGAACTGCAGCCCCGTAACTTCCACTTTCATGGCGCCCTGGTCGGCCGGTTCAAAACGCTCGGCCGCCCAGATAGGACTGCCGATGGCATTCAGTCCCAGGAAAAGGATGGCGGTCAGCACCGTCCAGGTCAGCTCCATCTTGTTGTTGCCGTGCGAGTAGCTGGCCCTGGTATCTCCGCCGCGGTCGCGAAAACGCCAGACGAACAGGCCCAGCGTTACCTGCGCCATGATGAAGACCACACCCATGAGAATGAAGGTGAGGTGCCATTGGTGGTCAATGTAGGGAGCGCTTGCTGAAATTGCGTGCGGCCACCAGGCATGAGCAACGAAGAAGTAGGAACTGAAGAAGGTGATCAGCCAGATAATCAGCAGAAGTGCCAGGCCCATCCCCTTGCCTCCCAGGTTCGAAGTTTCCCTGCCAAGCCCTATTTGGAACTGTGCCACGACCCCATTAGCTTTTGGGCGGGAAGTGTATCACAAGGGTGCGTGAGGGAAGCAAGGGAGATGTAGAACGGGGAGTCAGGAGTCGGTAGTCAGCCGGCAGAATTCAAAGGTTCAGCGATATGGCTCGTGCACATCAAATCGCCCGCATCAGAATGAAGGCCTCATGCTGAGGCGCTTCAGCGCCGAAGCATCCGGCGTGCAGCACCGAAAAATTCGGGAATGCGCTATGGCAGGGGTGGCTCCAGGCTTCGCCGAATCCTGCCGGCTCCCGACTCCTGACTACCGACGCCCGTTTTTCTCTATTTCCTTGATGTAGAGCCGCAGCGCCACCACGACAAAGACGATCGCCACCAGCGACATGCCCAGCCCGGTGCGCCGGTAATCGCGCTCACGCAGGGAGGCCTGGCCTTCGCCGTAAGTCTTGGCGGTTATTTTCAGGCCGGACTCCACGTCCGCGTGCACAGGAGTGGCGGCGAAAGTGTGCACGCTCACTCGCGCCTTGGTGAGCGCATCGCGGGCCTGATCCAATTCCAGGCGCGCCTGGCTTACTTCCATGCCCGAAGATTCCGCCTTGCTGAGGACGTGGTCGGAGCGGGTGATGGAAGTTTCCAGGCCAAGAATCTGCTGCTGCATGTCGCCCGCCGCCCGGTAGCCGGCATCGCCCTGGGTGTGGCAGTTGGTGCAGACCGACTGTGCGCCTGTGCCCAGCATGGCGTCGCCCGGTTTACTGATGCCGTGATTGCTGTGGCAGGTGACGCAACCGGGCAGCCCCGCGGAGGCAAAAGCCGCCTTGTGCGGGCTGGCCTCAAAAAGCTGGGCCTGAAAAACGTGGCAGGTGGAGCAAACGTTGGCGACTGAACCCACACCCGGAGGCGTGGCGCCATGGTTGCCGTGGCAGGTGGTGCAGGTGGGCGCGCTCAGGTCGCCGCG
>DATGGJ010000254.1:0-5663 GCA_035308585.1 Terriglobales bacterium | reverse complement strand
CCCTATTCAACCCAGGTAAACGATTCGGAGCGCGGCTGGATTTCCCGCTATGCCTGGGGCCGGCGCGACTATCACAACGTGGTGCTGCAAAAATTGAAGCGGGTGGAGGCCAAAATCACTGGGCAGTGGTTGGAGGTCGGTGGGCGGAGAACCGATGAACAGCAAATCCGAACTCGGGCGTACGTGGATACAGGCCCGCTGCTGGAGCGGGTTTACGCCAAGTATGCGGGCATTGGCTGGATCGGCAAGAATACTTGCATCATCAACCAGCGGCTGGGCTCCTGGTTCTTCCTGGGTGTAATTCTGACCTCGCTGGAGCTGGCGCCGGATTTGCCCGCGCCCGACCGTTGCGGCACCTGTACGCGCTGTCTTGAAGCCTGTCCCACGCAGGCGCTTACCGCTCCCTGCCAGCTCGACTCCAACCTTTGCATTTCCTATTTCACCATCGAGAAGCGCGGGGCGATTCCTGAGGAGATGCGCGCCGGCATGGGCCGCCAGGTGTTCGGCTGCGACATTTGCCAGGACGTCTGTCCCTGGAATCGCAAAGCTCCAGCCAGCTCGGAACCTGAGTTCCAGCCGCGTCCGGAACTGTTGAATCCGGCGCTGGAGTGGCTGGCGGAAATGAAGGCTGAGCAGTTTGCGGAAACCTTCCGCGGCTCGCCCGTCCGGCGCGCCAAACTCTCCGGCCTGCGGCGAAACGCGGTAGTAGCCATGGGCAACAGCGGCAACCGCAAATTCATTTCAACCCTGGAAAGGCTGAGCTCAGATCCGGATCCGGCGGTGGCGGAGCACGCGAGCTGGGCGCTGGCCAAGGTAAGGACTGTGTAGCCTGAGTCCCGCTGGGATGGCTGCATCTTTCCCATGCCGGGCCACCCACGACGGCCCGCCACAAGTGCTAGCATCTTAAGACAGGGAGTTCCGCTTTCGGGGTCCGCCAATGCATCGCCCGTGGCTTTACGGCTTGCTCTTAACCTTCGGCGGTCTGATGTGTACGGGCGCGCGCGCCGATACCTGGACCCAGGTCCGTTCCACGCATTTCGTGGTGAACACCGATGCGGGCGCGGACCGCGGCCGGCAACTCACGTTGCGTTTCGAGCAGATGCGCGCCGTCTTCGGGCAGCTCATCCTGCGCAGCGAAGTGAACCTTCCCGTCCCGCTCACCATAATTGCCTTCCGCAACAGCGACGAAATGCAGGCTCACGTTCCGGTTTTCCAGGGCAAAGCGGTGGACTTAAGCGGCTTCTTTGTGGGGCGGCCGGACCGCGACTACATTGTTCTCGACCTTTCCGCCGGCAACGGCGGCACAACCGTGGTCCACGAATACGCCCACACCCTGCTCGACGGCAACTATCCTCCGACGCCGCTGTGGTTTGACGAGGGCTTCGCCGACTACTTCTCCACCGTTGACGTGCGGCGCGACGGAGTGGAGATCGGAAAGCCGCCGCAGGGCTACCTGGACTTGTTGCGCAGCTCCCCGTGGATACCGCTGGGTGAGCTGTTGCGGGTGCAGTCCGATTCCAAAACCTATAACCTGAGCGACCGCCGCTCCCTCTTCTATGCGGAATCCTGGGTGCTGGTGCATTACCTGTTCGACATGCAGCAACTGCCCGCCGCCGGCCAGTATTTTGGCCTGGTGGAAAGCCAGCACACGCCGGTGGAGCAGGCCGTGCAACAGGCATTCGGGGTGAGTTCCCAGCAGCTCGAGCAGCAGGTGAAGAAGTACTACCAGTCACCACAGGCAGTTTCCCGCATGCTGAAGCTGCCGCTGGACCTGACCAAAGCCAACACCTACACGGCGGAGAAGATTCCGCCGGTGGATGCCGAATCCATGCTCGCCGGCCTGGACGTGCACATGGAGACCCACCAGCAGCGCGGCGTCAAGGTCCTGCAGGACCTGCTGCAGCAGCACCCCGATAACGAACTGGCGCTCTGCAATCTGGGCTACGCTTACCTGCAGCAGGATGATTCCGACCAGGCCGCCGAGTACTTCGAGCGTGCCGCCAAACTCAATTCCGCCGATGCCTGGGTGCACTACTACTCCGCGGTGCTGCGCCACCGCAGCACTGAGAAGCTTTCGCCGGAAGAACTGGAGGCTACCAAGGCCGACCTGAAAGAGGCTGTCCGCCTGCGGCCGCAGTTCGCCGACGCCTACAACCTGCTTGGCCTGGCGGAAATGGAAAGCGGCGACCTGCAGCTTTCCACCCGCGACCTGACCACGGCGGTGCAACTCAGTCCCCGCAACCAGAGTTACCGTGCCAACCTGGCGCAGGCCTACATCTTCGCCCGCAAGTGGGAAGACGCCACCGCGCTGCTGCAGACTCTGGCCAACAGCAAAGATCCGAAAATCGCCGCCCAGGCTAACCAGCAACTGGCGCAAATGGACCAGGCGCGCACCCGCGAGCGGGTGGAAATACTGGGCCGCCCCGCCGATGACTATACCGCTCCCCAGTGGCGGCCCAGGAAATCCGCGCCCCAGCCGGCCGCGGACAGCAAGCCTGCGGAGCCATTGCAACTGCCGCAGCACGGCCCGGTGCGTTATCTGAAAGGAACTCTGCTTTCCGTAGATTGCGCGGCTTCGCCAGCCGCTACCCTGACTGTGCGCGCCGCCGGCAGAAACTGGACGCTGCTGACCGCCGACTACCAGAGGATGACCCTCATCGGCGCCGACCAGTTCTCCTGCCGGTGGCACGACCGCAAAGTCGCTGTTAACTACCGCTCTATGGGAGCCGCGCAAGGAGCTCTGGTCTCCCTGGAATTGCAGTAAACTTTGGCGAGGGCATTGCCGCAATCCATGGCAACTTCTACCGGGTGGACGGAAATCACCGACTTTGGGCCGCAGGGATGGGCGCCCCAGACGGACGCTGTCTTCCGCTCGCGCCAGTGCTGCGAACAACTGGAAAAGGGCGACATCCTCTTCTTCTCCCGCCCGCCATTCCCCCTGGCGGAGGAGGATCGCGCCTTCCTCATCAGCCAGCGCCATATGGATTCCCGGCTGCACAAGAACATCTCGTACCGTCCGGGAGAGAACGTGCTGCGCGGCTTTTCCGACAGCCAGGAAAGCGAAAACCGCATTCATCAGATCATGCGCGCGTACTCCGGCGCGGTCAGCGGTTTCGTCAGCCGCTTTCTCAGCCCCTATGCGGGAAAATTCCAGCTGGACTACGCCAGTTTTCGCCCGCTGGAGGAACAGGGGCGCGACCTGCCGTTGCACAAGCGCAACGACCTGCTGCACGTGGACGCGTTTCCCAGCCGTCCTACGCGCGGCGGACGCATTCTGCGCGTGTTTACCAACATCAATCCCGGCCAGGAGCGCATCTGGCTGGTGGGCCAGCGCTTCCCCGCCCTGGCGCAGCATTACGCTTTGCCAGCCGGCCTGACAGGGATTTGCCACGCCCGCTCCAGCCTGCGCGCGCGCCTGGTTCACCTGCTCCACGCCGCCCGGCTGCCGGTCACGCAACGCTCGCCTTACGACGAGTTCATGCTGCATTTCCACGACTGGCTGAAGGAGAACACCCAGTTTCAGAGCGGCGCGGATAAGACCCGGCTGGCGTTTCCCTCCCTGGCGACCTGGCTGGTGTTCACCGATGGCGTGCCCCATGCCGCCCTCTCCGGCCAGTTCGCTCTGGAACAGACGTTCATCATCCCGCCAGGGGCGCTGGCGGCTCCCGATTTCGCTCCCATTCGCATCCTGGAAAAGCTGTGTGGCCGGCCGCTGGCCTGAAGCGGGCCTCCCCTTTTCAGGGCCATTGAGGAGTGGGGGATGTTTCGCTTGCAGATGATAGCTACAATTAGAATGGTGATATCACAATAGTCCACAAAAAAACCCTCTCAGCAGAAGCGCCGAGAGGGTGCAATCGCCAGCCGCGCGCCTAAACGCGAACAACGTTCGCGGCTTGATATCCCTTGGGGCCTTTCAGCAGATCAAACTCGACGGTCTCGCCCTCGTTCAAAGTGCGGTAGCCGTTTTCCTGGATGGCGGAGAAATGCACGAAGACATCCTCTCCGGTGGACCGCTGAATAAACCCATAACCTTTCGCCCCATTAAACCATTTTACTGTACCCTTCTCTCTCACTTAAGAAACTCCTTTCGACATTCGTCAAATATGCTCTACCGGTCGTCGCCTTGGGCTCCAGGTTCGGAAGCGGGGGCAAAACCGAAGACAAAAGTGATGCGCGAGTTCCGCCACCGAGTGCAACAGAAAGGGCCCCGAGTCACCTGCCGTGGCAGGCACGGCCAGCGACTCCGGAGCCCAGACATGTCACGCGTACTAACTCTGCTGCGGAATTGAACATCAACTTAAATCTCCTGGCCTCACGGCCAGACTCGCTGCTGGTAATTTTTTGTGCAGCGAGCAGGAGATAATATTCAGGAAGTCACACTTTTGTAAAGCAAATTCCTCTCTAAAACCCAATTTAAAACGTTTTTTTCAGGTTATTTTAAGGTTGGCGTTTCCTGTCGTTTTTTGGCCTGGACTGCCGTAACTTATCGCGCCCCGATGCATTTGATACGATCTGGCCATGGCTGAAGCTGGCAAGCCCCCGCCTGCTCTCCCGGTTGCGGCCGATCCCGGAGCCAGCGCCCATTCTGCTCTGCCCTGGCAGGCGCGGCGGCCCTCCTGGAAACGCCAGTTGTTGCCTACTCTGCGCTACCTGATGCGCACCGACGTGCACACTTTTGCCTTTTCCGTCGCCGCCAACGCCATCCTTTCCTTTTTTCCCTTCGTGGTCCTGCTCATGACGCTCACCCGTAGGGTTTTCCACTCCCGCCTTATGTACAACGTGGTGTTGCAGTTGCTGCGCGACTACCTGCCGGCCGGACAGGATTTCGTAATCAGGAATCTCAACGCGCTGGTCAGCGCCCGCCATCGTGTGCAGTTGTTTTCCCTGGTGATGCTGCTGATTACTTCCACCGGTGTGTTCGTGCCCCTGGAAGTTGCGCTCAATCGGGTGTGGGGATTCCCCAAAAACCGCTCTTATGTCGGCAACCAGCTGATTTCGCTGGGGCTTGCGTTTGCTTGCGGTTGCTTGGCGTTACTTTCCATCTTTCTGACCGCAGGCAACCAGCAATTGTTGCAATTCATGTTCCTGGGGCACAGTGGAAATTTCGTGTTCCGCGCCGCCGCCTTCCTGGTGATGAAGACTTTTGCCATCGCCGCCAGCATCGCCATTTTCTTTCTCATTTACTGGCTGCTGCCCAATGGCCGCGTCCCGGTGCAGGCGGTGTTGCCGGCGGCGGTTATGACCGGCTTGGCCTCGGAGGTCCTGAAATATGCCTACATCGTGGCCCTGCCACGCCTCGACTTCCAGGAGGCTTATGGGCCTTTTGCCATCTCCGTCACCCTGATGATCTGGGCCTTCCTGATGGGGCTGCTGCTGCTGGCGGGGGCTTACCTCTCCGCTTTCGGGCACGACTCCCACCCTACCTGAGCGCAACTGCTTATCGCTCCATTCCCGGTTTGGGAGGGCGAGGTTACATATTTCACCGCGCCGGGACTTCTGCGCCTGGAGGGAAGACTAGACTACAGGTGAAGAAGGCGAGAAGCCCTCTCAGGTCTCTGTTGTGAGCCCCAAGTCGCACCTCCGCGCGCTTCGGGTAGCTCTGCTGGTGGCCGCCTTGCGGGTGAGTTGGGTGAGGCTGAGGGGAGCGGGGCCACTTGCCTGGG
>DATGGJ010000253.1:0-2225 GCA_035308585.1 Terriglobales bacterium | reverse complement strand
CTGTTTGCCGCCGGCATGATGGGCCTGGGCGCGCTGGCGCTCATCTATGGCGATTTTGCCATGGTCTGGCAGCCGGTTGCTCCGTGGGTGCCGGGGCGCGCGGCGCTTGCTTATGCTTCGGGTGTGGTCATGCTGTTCGCCGGCGGGGGGCTGCTGTTTCGGGCTACGGCGGCGTGGGCGGTGCGGGTGCTGTTCCCGTACCTCATTGTCTGGGCGCTGCTCAAGGTTCCGGCGCTGGTGGTGGCTCCGCAGATTGAAGGAGTGTGGCTCGGCTTTGGCGAACTGGCCATGCTGCTGGCCGGCGGATGGGTGTTGTTCGCGCGACTGAGCGGGGTGCGCGAGGATTCGTGGCTTGGGTTTGCGGTCGGCGATCGTGGCGTCCGGATGGCGAAATATCTGTTCGCGATCTGGGTGATTCCGGTCGGGCTTTCGCATTTCTTCTATACGAAGGAAACCATCAACTTGATTCCGCTATGGATTCCCGGGCGTCCGTTCTTTGCGTACCTGACGGGCGCGGGACACATGGCATCCGGGCTGGGCGTGCTGTTCTCGGTTGTTCCGCGCGTCGCGCTGACAGCGGAGGCGGCGATGCTCAGCGTCATCACGCTGCTGGTGTGGGCGCCGCGCGTGCTGGCACACCCTACGACGCGCCTGCCGTGGACCGCGTTCTGGATCTCGTGGGTGATTACGTCGGCGGTGTGGGTGCTGGCGGCAGGAAACCAAGGATCAGGGGTTAGGGATTAGGGTTCAGACGCTGGCGCGGGCTACACTGCGGGTGAGTCGCATTGAGATCCGCAGAGCCCCCTCCCGATGAAAATCTTCCTCATCATTCTCGCCGTCCTGATCATTGGGGGATCGGTGTTTGCCGATTACAAGTGGCGCCAGTGGATGGCGGCCCGCCGGCGTGACCGGGATGGTGAGCGCCGGGCGTGATTGTCTCTAATCCCTGATTCCTCGTACCTCGAGTCCCTCCTCGGCCCGTGGTTCCCTTCGTTCCCAGGCTTCCGAAACCTCTTCGTTCCGTCCGTGTTTGCTCCAGCACAGGGAGTGATCCCGCAGTTTGCTTTCAACTAAAGGCTGCAAGCTGAGAATTAGGCCCATTACAATGAAATAGAGGGAGCCGTCCAATACCCATGCTTGGTTTCGCACGTTTCTGTTCTACTGTCGTCCGTGTTTCCGGCCTGCTGCCCGCAGTGGCAGGGCTGATGGCCGCGGCGGCGCTCGCGGTACTGCCCGCTGCGCACGCCCAGTTCAATGTTCCCCCGGCGGGTACGCAGGTGCATGACCCCACGCCGCTGAAGCCGCCCACAGGCGCCAAGGTGGCCATCGTGGAGTGGGAAGACATGGAGTGTCCGGACTGCGCGCGCGCCAACCCACTGCTGCGGGAAGCGGCCGTCAAGTACAGCATTCCGTGGGTAAGGCATGACTTTCCGCTGGCCTTCCATGCCTGGAGCTTCAACGCCGCGGTGAATGCCCGCTGGTTCGACACCAAGAGCAAGAAGCTGGGCGACGACTACCGGGACGAAGTCTTTGCCAACCAGCAGTCCATCACCACGCCGGACGCCCTGGCGCAGTTCACGCAGAAGTACGCGCAGAGCCATGGCGTGGCGTTTCCGTTCGCGGTGGATCCGCAGGGCAAGCTGGCCGCCGAGGTGAAGGCCGACTATGCGCTGGGACAACGGGTAGGCATCGAGCACACGCCCACCATCTGGGTGGTAACCGCCAACTCGAAAGGCGCGCCGTTTGTTGAAGTTGTGGATCGCAGCAAGCTCTATCAGCTGAT
The DNA here is from genome assembly GCA_035308585.1 of Terriglobales bacterium. Taxonomy (GTDB): domain Bacteria; phylum Acidobacteriota; class Terriglobia; order Terriglobales; family Acidobacteriaceae; genus JAICWP01. The sequence continues at coordinate 442 of DATGGJ010000253.1, read as the reverse complement.
CGACCAGGCACTGGCCGATACGCGGTCCGCGTCGGCGGCGCCGGCTCCCAAGCGACCGACGAGCAAGTAGCGGGCGAAATCATGAAGAGTGGTCAGTGATCAGTGGTCAGTGATCAGAAGCGGCGCATTTTCAAATGCGCCGTTTTTTGTTTCAGCAAGTTTTGGCCACTGCGTGGCCGTGTGCACTTAAATGAGCACAAACATCATGTAATCAGCATCTTGCCTTGAATACACAGCCACACAAGCCCCGGTGGGGTGGGGGGTGCTCCCCCCGATCCTTCGATGGGTGCAACTTTAAGACTCCGAATGGCTTACGGTCTGGAAAAGGCGCGAATTGACGGGCGGATTTCTGCATCTGGGCGCCGTAATCTCCTGGTTTTGAGTCGATTACAGATAGATGCATCGGCGGTTGAAACCGTGCCGGACTGGCCTTGGGCTCCCT
>DATGGJ010000252.1:0-7846 GCA_035308585.1 Terriglobales bacterium | reverse complement strand
GAATTTTTGAAGTCGGCCCGGCACTTCCACGTGTCGTCCTTCTTCCTGCAGCCGGCGTTGCGGCCGCAGGTTTCCCGGTTGTTTGCCGAAATGAAAGCTGCCGGGCTGAGCACCTCTTTCGACACCAATGACGATCCCGAGGACCGCTGGCAGGGTGTGTTCGACGTGCTGCCTAACGTGGATGTTTTCCTGCCCAACGAGCGCGAGGCGCTGCGGATGACGGGCGCGGCAAATCTCGATTCGGCGGTCGAGCAACTGGCGAAACGCGTGCCCGTGCTAGCCGTTAAGCTGGGAGCGCAGGGAGCTCTGGCTCGCTGCGGCCAAGAAGAGTTGCGCTCTCCAGCGGCGAAGGTCACGCCCGTAGACCCGGTGGGGGCGGGCGACAGCTTTGACGCCGGTTTTCTCTACCAGTACACGCGAGGCGCCGACCTGAGCGCCTGCCTGCGCTATGGCAACCTGGCGGGAGCGCTCTCCACCACCATGCCGGGAGGCACTGAAGCTTTCCGCGACCGCTCCCGGGTGGAGGAGTTTTTTCGCCAGCACGAAACATAGCCGGCGTCATGCTGAAGGGCTTTCAGCCCTGAAGCATCTCGCGTGCAGTGCTGGTGCTCTCCCGCTAATTCCCGGCGCTCCGCGCGGATCCTTCGGGACTGAAGTCCCTCAAGATAGCGCCCAGTTCGGGAGGAATTCTTACTGCCTGCTTACCTCCAGCAGCAGGTGCTCGGGAAAACTGGTGGTCAGCGTTGCCGTGTCGCCTTTCGCGGTTACCGTTCCCAGGTCTTTGTCGCTGGCGTAATCCACCACGTGGTAGGTTCCGGGTTGCAGGCCGCGCAGTTGCACCTCTCCCTGGTAGCCCTTCGACCCGTCCGCGGCAAAGAAGGCGTAATACATCTTGCCGTCCTTCTGGATGGCATAGCCCTCCGGCGCGTCATAACCTATGGTGTACAGGTTTCGGAACACGCCCTTGGACAGCATCTTCTGGTTGTAGATGCCGATCCACTTCTTCCACCACTCTTCCTTGCTGGGGGTGAGGGCCACGTCCTTGAAGTGCGGGCCCGGGTCTGGCCATACGAACTTGGTGCCGACCACGCCGCCGGTGCCAATGGTGGAGGCGAAGTCGCGGCCAATGTCGCTCTCCTGGTTGCTGTTGGCGAAGTTGATCCTGGTCAGCTCCACGTGGTCGCCGTAAACCGCGGCCTCCGGTCCGAGCAGCGCTTTGTACATCTTGATGCGCCGCCGCACCTGCGCTGAACCCACGGGGTCGGCGGTGACCGCCTGGTCCATGTAGGGCAGCCAGGCCAGGCTGGGCGGGGTGCCGCAGGGGCAACTCTGGGTCACGCTTTCCGGCTTCAGGGAGCGCGAGGTCTCATAGATGATTTTGTAGACCTCGGCCATGGCGTTCACCGACTCTTGCGGCGACTTGTGGTGGTGCTTGGGGTTGTAGCAGGCGGGCACGGTGTAAATGTTGTCCAGCTTGGAGCCATCGAAGCCCCAGTCGCGGATAAAGCGCTCCGTCAGTTGCCGGTAGTAAGCCTGCACCTCAGGCAGGGAGGGATCGAGCACTGCCAGGTTGCGCACCATGCGGGCGTGCTTGCCGTCCTTGTCCAGAATGAGCCAGTCCGGGTGCTCCTTCACCACCTGCGCCATGCCGTAGCGGTGCGATTCGTAGTGGCCTTGGCCGTCCTCTACGGCCAAAGGCAGCCACCACAGCTGCGCGTACATGCCCTGCTTGTGGAAGTCGGCCACCATCTTTTTGATGGAGTCGCCGGGGAAGGTATCCTTGCGCGGCTCCCAGTCGCCGTAGTTGTTGAACCAGCGATCATCCAGCGTGGCCCACTTGATGCCCATCTCCTTCAGCTTGGGAACGGTGCCCAGCATCTCTTTGGGAGTAACGTTGAATTCATATCCCCATCCGCACCAGGCAACGTTGTAGGCCTCGCTGGAAGGCTTGGGCAGGTTCCAGCCCTCCCGCTCCAGCGCATTGGAGTAGAGCCGCAAGGGCTCGTAGTAGTCGCCGCTATAGACGGAAACAAAACTGCGCGGCGTGGAGTAAGTGTCGCCCGGCTGCAGGGTCACGCCAGGTTCCACTTGCAGGTCGCTATTGATGCGGCCATCCTCCGCCACTTTCACCGGCAGCGACAGTACCAGGGGTAGGGTTTCCAGGTGCCCGATGGCTTCGCCGACTGACGCTGTCCAGAACGCCGCCACCGGAATGCCGCCGCCCAGTCCGTTCTTGAGCTGCGCGCCCATCAGGTTGGGCTGGGTGAATTTTTTTGAGATGTGGATGACGTCATTTTTGCCCCATTCATAGCTGGAACCCTGAAACGACCACAGGTCATAAGGCGCGGCATCGGAACTGGCCAGCGAGGCGTCGAAACGATGGCGCTGCGCAACCGCCTGGTCGAGCGCAACCGGCTGCGAGCCTGCATTTTTATATTGCACCGTGGTCACGGCCAGGTTGGGAAAGTCGTCATAGACTTCGACGGCAAAGGTGCTCTGCAATCCGGGCACGGAAGCCGCCTGCCCGGGAATCTCCACCCGCCGGCCGCGGCCCAATTTGCCGCGCGCGCCGGTTATTTTGGTTTGGCTGAAATCCAGGGCGAAATCAACCTGCTTCCCGCCGCTGACCAGGAAATCGCTGCCGCCCTGGGGCGAGTCCAGCGTGAGTTTCTTGCCTTCTTTGAGCAGCGCGGCCTGCACATAGCCAGAGGGCAGCACCTCGAAGTCCGCGGAGGTGGTGCGTATGAGCACCGGTCCGCCGGGATGAACGGTGATGGAAACCGGGGAAGGCCCGCCTTCTTCCGGCGCCGCCTGGATCACCGGCTGTGATTGCCGCGAGCAGGCCGGCATGAACAGGAGAAGACCTACAACCATAAGAAGCAAATGCAGCTTTAGCCGCTGCAACAAGGCCGCTTTCATTTCGCACCTCCGGATGAAGACGCTGGCAATCCTTTAAACTGGGCAAAAATTCGCTCCGCATTGCGATGATAGACCTTCGGCAACACCGGGTCTGGAAGCTTCATGCCATAAATTTTCCAGCGCCCCTGCCCGGGATAGCCGTAATAGTCAAAGTATTCATCGTCAGTCTCCAGCCAGCGCAGGTAATTGCGGTACATCTCCAGGCTGGGCGGCGAATCGGTGCCGAACAGGATGCGGTCCTGGTACTTCAGGAAGAATTCCCGGGCCCGGCGCGGCTGCCGTCCCAGTTCGGCCTCGCGCGCTCCGAACTCGGTCATCACGTTGGGCAGGCGGTCCAGCAACTGGGAAACGTAATCCAGGTTCTCCGGCCAGTTGGCCACGTGCAGGGCAATGAATGTGGTGTGCGGATGCTTGGCGAACATGTGGTCACGCTGGGCCATAACTTCCTCTTTGCTGGGGAAGCCGTGGTCGTAAAAGCTCCAGTCGGGGTGCTCGATCAATTCTTCATAGCGCTCGTTTTCGCCGTTAATGGGATGGAAGAAAGCTTCGGGGTCGGTAACGTGAATGGCCACGGGAATTCCCAGCCGCCCGCATTCCTCCCACACCGGATCCAGCCGGGGGTCGTCCACCGGGATGAGCTTCCCGGACTTGTCGCGGTCCTGCAGTCCCAGGTCCTTCAGCACCTTCAGACCGCGGGCGCCGCGGCGCACGGCGTCGTCCAGGTCGGCCACCATGGCCTTGGGGTCGTCAATCTTCGAATAATCAATCTGGGTGAAGACCATGAAACGCCCGGGATAGGGCTTCACCATCTCATCTACGACCTTCTGCAGTTTTTCACGCCATTGGCCGGTGAGAATGACCACCGTGCGCACGTTGACCGCATTCATGACCTTAATGACCTGCTCCGGCGCCACGTGCTCGTCAATACCCATGGCGTCATTGATGTGGTTGTGCACATCAATCACCGGGAACTTGGCGCGCTCGATGGGGGTGACGCGCGCGTGCAGCATGGACTTGGGGTGGAAATCGCGCAGCAGCAGGGTCTCGCGCTCCTTGGCATTGGGCGCGGCTTTGTAACTGATCTGGTTTTGTTTCTTGTCCTGGGCAAACAGCAGAGAGGCGGAGATAAGAGTGGCGACGACGAGAATACGATGCATCTGAGGACCTCGAGTTGTAGCGCCGGCAATCTGCCGGCTGTCGGGGCGGGCCCTTCGGCTCTGCTCAGGGCAGGCTGCCCGCCCCCGGACTCAATCGGTTTTCGGTGGCGCCGGCGGCTTCTGTGCCGGCGGCGTCCAGCGCTGGTTCTCGGTTGGCGTGAACAAAGTGTTAATTGCTGAACCGCTGACATTTACGGTGAAAGTCTTTTCGGCTGGCACGCCATCAATGCCGTCCACGGTAAGCCGCACCGTACGCGCGCCCTCTACCGTGTAGGTGTGGTGCACAGAGGGGCCGTCGAGCTTGATTCCGTCGCCGAAATCCCAGTGATAGCCAACAGCGGGTACGCCTTTATCATCGGCCCGCGCCACGTAACTCAAGCTCTCGCCCATTTTGGCGGCGGGCGGAACCTGTTCAATAATCGTGGGAGCGGCAGCCGGCACGGCAGCGTTCACAATCTTGATCAGGCGCACCGAATGAGGCGGCTGATTCTCCAAGGCGAGCGACCCGTTATTGATGGCCACTGGTTTCTGCCCGTCCAGCACGTCGAAGCCCTGGTATTGTCCGCCGGCCGGGAGTTTCAGGTCCGCCGTGGTGAAGGTGTGCGACGTGGGCTGCTCCGTCCAGTTGAACACCGCCAGCATGGACTGGTGCTCGTCCTCGCGCAGCAGAAAAACGCTGGGCATCTGGTCTTCGGGGCGGTAGGTCATCAGGTCCAGCGGCCAGGACGACCGCCCCAGGCGGGCCATGTTGAGCATGTCCTGATTCTCCACCAGCGCCATACGGTCGGCGTCCTGACCCAGAGTGGGCAGGTCATCCCCAATTTCGTACATGCCGCCGGAAACCGCGGAAAGCACGATGGAGACTTTGGCCTCATCCAGCGTGAGCGGCGTCTGCCCGCCGTGCCAGGCGTGCTCCGCGATGGTCTGGCGGGAGACAGTGAACGCGTCCGGATCACTGATAAAGTAATTCCGGTTCATGTAATAGCGGGCGGCGATGCCCGGGGCCGCTTCCCGGCTGGCGACAAACGCGTGCCCCGTGTCCAGGGAGATACGGCCGGTGTCCACAATTCCCACCGGGTTGAGCATGGGACTGCCGTCCTTGTCGAGAAGCACATGCTCCCCAACCGCCTGGCGGATCACTTCCAGCCCGATGCGCTGCGCCTCCAGGGCGGTGGTGCTGGGCCGGAAATGATGGCCTTCCACCGAGCTGTCGTCCATGAAGTCCATTTTGATGTAACGAATGCCCCAATCCCTCGTCAAAGTCGTGTAGGTCTGGCGCAGGTACTCCTGCGCGCCGGGATTCGTTGTATCAAGGGCGTAGAGCTGGTCCTTGCTGTCGGTAACGTGGCCCAGGTGAATGGGCTGGCCGGCACGGTTCGTCACCAGCCAGTCCTTATGGTTCTGAAAGATCCAGGAGCGCTCCGAGACTTCGAAGGGCGCGGTCCAGATGCCGAAGGTCAGGCCCAGATGGCGCACATGATCGCCGATGAACTTCATGCCCACGGGAAAATTGGTGGCATTGGGCGTGGAATACTCACCGCGGGCGTACTGATAGCCTTCGTCAATATGGAAAAAGGTGTAACCCAGGTCCTTCAGGTGCTGCGCCAGCCATTGCGCGTTGGTCAGCGCCGTGCCCTGAGTGAGGCCGAAGTAATAGGCCGTCCAGCTCCACCAGCCGATGGGAGTGGCAGCGCTTACGCGGGCGTGGTGCAGGATGCGGATGGCATCACCGTAGTTTTCCAGCTGCTGGTGGTAGTCGGAACCGGCGGCGACCATGAGGGGTTCGCCCGGCAGAGATTGTCCCGGACCAAGGGGCAGGCTCAGGTCAATCTGGTCGTCGGGCGGCGAATTCTTCAGCGACTCGCCTTTCAGGATTTCCGTGGTGCCGGTAGATTCCACATCGTAGGAAGCAATGCCTGGTTCCGGCGCAGTCCGGGCCTTGAGATGAAAGATGGTAAGAAAACGGTCGGAGCTCAGGGCGCCCAGAAACAGGCTTTGGCCGCTCTGGCGGTTGTAGATGAGTTGGCTGCCCACGGCGCGATGCAGACCAGTGGCAGGCTCGGTGAGGTCCATGATCTTCATTTCGGGACGGTCTTCGCTGTAGCTGTCGGAGAGCACCCGGTCGGAGGATGGCGGCCCATTCAGGTTGATAATCGCTTCTCCCGCCGCCTGGATGCCGCGCAGCGCCTGCACCGTGATTGGTTTTTCGGTAGTGTTGTGGATTTCCATTCCGATGCTGCCATAGGGCTGGCGGTCATAAAGGCGAAGCAGGCAGACCAGGTCAGGCTGGCCGCTCAGCCCGGTGTGCGTTACGGTGAGCAAGTGTCCGGGTCCGAGGTCATCAACGAAGGTGGTTTGCGCCACCTCGTGCTTGGGATACGCTCCGGCGGGCAGCAAGCGGAAATCTGTGACCGCCGCCGATTGCGCATGCAGGACGGGAGTGGCGGCGCCTCGTTGGGTGATGGAGTAGGAGCCGTCGGAGGCCACGCTGATCTCCAGGCTGGCGTTGCGCAGGGTGGCCAGGGGCCGGGGCGGCGCCGCCCGCTTTTTCTTACGGGCGCCCCAGGCGGGAAGGAGCAGAACGGGCAGAAAAACAAGAGCGGCGACCCACTTTCGAATGCTTTCCATTTTCACCTCGGTCCCGGGGGCGGCGGGAGCCCGGCCCTCGCCTGGCGGCGGGTCCGGCGGCGCCTCCAACCGGGCAGGTCTTTATCCCCTGATTGCAGGAAACCCTATCTTTTATCTGAAAATGAGGCCGCCGTCCAGAAACTTGTGCCTCCGCCGCGAGACAAAGTTTTGCTTGACAGCGGGTGTATAACGAAAGTAAAAGTAACACTTCGTAAAATTTAGTAAACCAGCTCGCGCCTTCCCATGTTCGCCCGGGCATAGGAAGCGTCCGATCCAGTCCCGGGCCAGGAGCCTTCGCCATGCGACGCGCTTTCCAACCTCGTACTTTCTCTTCGCGCTTCCTGTTGATTCTGCTTGCCACCCTGAGCCTAACGGCCGGGCTGTGGGCGCAGAAAGATACCGGCACCATTGCCGGCACCGTCACCGATCCCTCGGGAGCGGTCGTGGCCGGCGCCAAAGTGGTAGTGAGGGAAGTGGACCGGGGTGCGACCTTCTCCACCCAAACTACGCAGTCCGGCGAATACGTTGCCAGCCCGCTGATGGTTGGCCGCTACACCGTGACCGTGGAGCACAGCGGATTCAAAAGAGCGGTATCCCAGCCGGTGTCTTTGGACGTGCAGCAGCGCGCGGTGGTGAACATCAAACTGCAGCTCGGCCAGGCCACCGAGTCTGTGGAAGTAACCGGGGCGGCGCCGCTGCTGGAAACCCAGACCTCCGAACTGGGACAGGTAGTGAACGCGCGCCAGGCCAGCAACCTGCCGCTGAACGGGCGCAACTTCGCCCAATTGGCCTTACTGACCGCGGGTACGGCACCCAGCGAACCAGGCGCCCGCGACGAACAGAGCTTCGGTTTCAGCGCCGGCGGCGCCCGCTCCCTGCAGAACAATTTTCTGCTCGACGGAATTGACAATAACTCCAATCTTCCCGATCTGCTGAACGAAAGCAATTATGTCATTCAGCCGCCGGTGGACGCGCTGCAGGAGTTCAAGGTCCAGACCAACGCCTACAGCGCGGAATTCGGGCGCGGCAACGGCGCCATCGTCAACGCCGTCATCAAATCGGGCACCAACCAGCTGCACGGCAGCGGCTGGGGCTTCCTGCGCAACAACGTGCTCGATGCGCGCAACTATTTCGACCCGGTT
>DATGGJ010000251.1:0-4575 GCA_035308585.1 Terriglobales bacterium | reverse complement strand
GGCGATCGAGCCCGCCGCCGGCTCCACCGTGCGCCAGAAAATCTCCATGCAGCAGGGCATTCCCACGGAAAAGGCGCGGGAGATCGTCAAGACCATTAAGAATTCCAAGCACAAGGTGCAGGCTTCCATCCAGGGCGACCTGGTGCGGGTGAGCGGCAAGGACCGCGACACCCTGCAGGCGGTGATTGCCCTGTTGCGGGGCAGCGATTTCGGCATTGACATGCAGTTCACCAATTACCGCACGGTTTGAGTGCAGCACCGCACCTTGCCGGGGCATCGCAGTGAAGCAGTAATGAACGAATCTAATTGAACGTGGCGACCATCGCTCCCATCACGCTGCAGTCGGTATTCGAACTGGTGCGCGAGGACCTGCTCGCCATCGAGCGCGAGTTCGGCGCCGATACCGCCTCCGATGTCGAGGTCATCACCGAAATTGGCGAGTACCTGCGCAACGGCGGGGGCAAGCGCATCCGCCCGGCGCTGCTGCTGCTTTCCGCCAAGCTCTGCGGCTATGAAGGCCGGGGCGCCATAGGCCTGGGCGCGGTGGTGGAAATTATCCATACCGCCACCCTAGTGCACGACGACATCATCGACGAAGCCCAGATGCGCCGCGGCCGCCCTTCCACCAACCACCAGTGGGGCAACTCACGCTGCGTGCTGGCCGGCGACTGGCTCTACATGCAGGCTTTCAAGCTGGCCGTGCAGGAGCGCAACTTCCGCATTCTCGACGTGCTCATTGACCTGACCCAGCGCATGGTGGAAGGCGAACTGCTGCAGATTGAGAAGCTCGGCCGCTGCATCTCGCTGGACGAGCATCTGGAGCTCATTTACCGCAAGACCGCCTGCCTGTTTTCCGTGTGCATGCGCCTGGGCGGAATTCTGGGCGGAGTGCCGGCTGAGCAGGAAGAGCGCTTGGCGGAATACGGCCGCAGCCTGGGAATGGCCTTTCAGATCGCCGATGATGTCCTCGACCTGACCGCCACCGAAGACGTGCTGGGCAAGCCGGTGGCCAGCGACCTGCGCGAGGGCAAGGTCACGCTGCCCGTCATCCATCTACTGGAGCACTGCAGCGTGGAGGAGCGCCAGAAGATCGAAGCCGTGCTGCGGGAGCGCGCTTTCAACGGCTTCACCCACTCCGACATTCTGGCCATGCTGCAGCGCTACGGCTCGGTCGAGGCCGCCACCCGCCGCGCCCAGCAATACGCCGAGTCCGCCCGCCAGGCGATTTGCATCTTTCCCGACTCCGAAATCAAGCGCGCTCTGCTGTGGGTGCCGGGTTTCGTGGTTTCCCGCGAGAAGTGAGAGCTCGACGCAGAGGCCGCAGAGAGATTCTTTTCCGCGGATGAACGCAGATCAATTCATGCTCCTCGGTCGAGGCGTTGCCTTCAGCCGGCTACTGCGCCCTCGGACGACGCGCGGGAGACCTGCCAGGCGTTACCCTCTTCAACCTCGGCGCCCTCTGCCTCTCCGCGGTGAAAACCGAATCCGCCATGACCTGCAAATAATCCGTGTTGATCCGCGAGCATCCGCGGCGAAGAAGTTCAAACGCCTAAGCAATTCCCATCTTCTTCTGCATGGCTTCCAGGGTCACGCCCTTGGTTTCCGGGTAGATGAACAGCACCACAAAGAACTGCAGCGCCATCATGGCGGAGAAGAAGACGAAGGGATAAGCGCCGGAACGGGCCGCCACCATGGGAAACACCAGCGAGATGAGCCCGTTCATGAACCAGTGCGAAAAGCTGCCCAGGCTCTGGCCTTTAGCGCGCACCGTGTTGGGAAAAACTTCGGCCAGGTACACCCAGATGACTGCCCCCTGGGAAAAGGCGAAAAAGGCGATGTAGCCGATCAGCAGCCATACCAGCTTGTCTTCATGCCGGCCGGTGAAGAACACGGCAGCCACGCCCGCCAGGCACAGAGCCGTGCCCACCGCTCCCACCAGCAACAGAGTCTTGCGGCCCAGCTTGTCAATTACCGACATGGCGATCACGGTGAACACCAGGTTGGTGAAGCCGACCGCCACCGCCTGCAGGCTGGCCGAGGCCTGGCTGAAACCGGCATGGGCAAAAATATCGTTCAGGTAATAGAGGATGGCGTTGATGCCGGAGAGCTGGTTGAACATGCCGATGGTAACGGCGAGGAAGATGGGCAGCTTGAATTTGCGGGAGAACAGCGGCTCCTGCGTCTGGCGCTGCTCCAGGTGGACCGATTCAACAATCTCCTGCAGGTCCTGCTGGTAATTTTCATCGCCCAGCGCCCGCAGCACCGCGCGCGCCTCCTCCACCCGGCCTTTTTTCACCAGCCAGCGCGGGCTGCGCGGAATGCCGAAGAGCAGCAGGAAAAATACAACCGCGGGGATGGCGGCTACGCCGAACATCCAGCGCCACTGCGCCGCTCCGAAGCGCGCCAAGCCGATCAGGTAGTTGGAAAAGTAGGCCAGCAGAATGCCAAAGACGACGCAGAACTGGAACAGGCCGACCAGGCGTCCACGCAACCGGGCAGGCGCGATTTCCGCAATGTACATGGGGCCGAGCACGGAGGAGCCGCCGATGCCGAGCCCGCCAATGAAGCGGAATGCCGCCAGCGCGTCCCAGTTCCAGGCGAATGCGCAGCCCACGGCGGAGACCACGTAGAGCACGCCCAGAATGCGCAGGCTATCGCGCCGTCCATAGCGCTCTCCCGGAAAACCTGCCAGCATGGCGCCGAAAATCGTGCCTACCAGCGCGCTGAACACAGTGACGCCTAAGGACTGCGGGCTGAGCTGGTAAACGCGCGTGAGGGCGCTGGTGGTGCCGGAGATGACGGCGGTATCGAAGCCGAACAATAACCCGCCCAGCGCGCCCACGATGGTGCCCTTCACCAGGGCGACAGTGAGGGTTCCGCGGGAGGAGGGTGAGGCCGCGCGAACCGACGCGCTCGGTCCCGAATTCTTCATGCCCGGGAGATTAGCAGATTTCGGTGCTGGGCCACATTTCGACTGCCCGTGCCCGCTCACTTCCTGGATTGTGGCGACATGTGGTAGGAGGGGTGGGTGTAGGTTCCGGTGATGCTGACCGGCAGCACCTCGCCACGGTGGTTGCTTTTCAGGAACGGACCCAGGGCTTTCAGCAGGAATGACTTGATGCCTGAAGTCGCATTGGCAAGGCTGCTGTCCATGCGCAGCAGTCCGTGCAGGTTGATGCGCTCATTCACCAAGTTATAAGTGCCATGCATCTGCGCCCGCGCTCCCGGCACGACGAAGTTCAGATCCGTGAAGGTGGCAACTCCGTCGCTCAGCGCCGCCCGGCCCCGCAGGTCGGAGAGCGCCCGCGCCGGGTCCTGCTCAACTTTGTCCTTCTTGCCCCGCGCCCGCAGGCTCAGGTCGGTGAGCGACTTTTCGGTTGCGGGTTTGGTAAATTTAGCTCCGCCTATCCCGAATTGGCCCTGCAGTTGCACTTTGCGGACAAACGCCTCCCGGCCCGGTGGAATGGTAACGTGCGCGCGAAAGCTGGCCACCCCCAGCAGCGGCGAACGCGGATCCTTCACGAACAGCAGCAGCACGTCCTCAATGCGCCCATCCCGCACGGTGAGGTCGAGCGACGCCGTTTTACCCTGGCCGCGCTGCGTGGGCGCAATCCGCCCTTGCGCCGCGATGGTGGTGCGACCCAGCAGCGCCGCCGCGTTCTGCAGTGTGATGTCGCCGTTGGTGGCGTCCACCAGCGCCCGGAATTGCCCGCTCAGCCGGAATTGATGGCCGCTGTGGGCCGCCTCGAAATCGGGCGTGTCGGTGGTTCCCTGCACCTGCAAATCATGAAACGTGCCGCGAAATGTGCCATCCGATGAAAGCGTTCCCGCAATCCCCCGAAACACGCTCAAGTCGGCATGGCGGAAAGCGTAACGTCCAGAAACCGCGGTGGAAGCCGCGCTCCCACTCTTCCACGGGCCGAAGCTTCCGCTGGCAGTCACTTCGCCCCTCGGCTTGGGATTTTCGAAGACGGTTTGAAACGAGAGCGCGCGTTCTCCGCCCAGCCCGCTCAACTGGAAGCGGCGCAGCGCAAATCGGGTGGGCTGACCGCTGGAATTCTTCGGCAGGATGTCCAGAACTGCCCCATCGGCTACAAGTTCGTCAATGATTGTGCCGCTCTGGTTGTTTCCGCCCAGGGGCTGTCCCGTGCCCAAGGCGGGCAGCGTAATGTGGGCGCCCTGGGCGCGAACGATGGAAACGTGCTTGGTAAAGAGCCCGAAAAAACTGCCGCGGATGGTGAGGGTATGGATGGTCATCAGCGGTTGGGGATTCTTTGCCTTCTGGAATGTGACTTGCTCCGCCACACAGCCCGGATGAGGGAAGTATTCCGCTTTGAAGCTGCCCATCTGGACCCTGGTGGCGGTGGCCTGCTGCAGGCTCTGCGTCACCCGCTCCCGGGTAAACGGCCATTTGATGGCCAGCAGCACCGCGGCTGTCGCCACAATGGCGGCCAGCACAATCAAGGCGATGATCAGCCACTTCTTCCCACCCGCTCTGTGCGTGCCCGGAAGGTCATCAAGTTGCAAGTGACGAGTGGCCATGAGAGATGCTCGATCAGATTGGATGCCGGTTCC
>DATGGJ010000250.1:0-8776 GCA_035308585.1 Terriglobales bacterium | reverse complement strand
CTGGACCACATCACGCACCAGGTCCATGCCCACATGGCTGATGTCATCCAGGCGGCCCACGAAGGGGCTGACGTAGGTGGCGCCGGCCTTGGCCACCAGCAGCGCCTGGTTAGCGGAGAAGCACAGGGTCAGGTTGGTGGGAATGCCGCCGTCGGAGAGGCACTTGCAGGCTTTCACGCCGTCGCGGGTAGTGGGTAGCTTAATAACCACATTCTTGTGCCAGGTGGCGTAATCGCGGGCCTGCTGGCACATGCCGCCGGCGTCGGTGGCGGTCACTTCCACGCTCACGGGACCATCCACGACCTGGCAGATCTGCAGAATGGTTTCCTTGAAGGGCTTGCCCTCCTTGGCGATGAGGGAAGGGTTGGTGGTGACGCCATCGAGGATACCCAGGCTGGCAGCCTCACGGATTTCGTTCAGGTTGGCAGTATCGATGAAGAATTTCATAAAGTTGTGTGACCAGTAATCGGATAAATGGTTCGGAGCGCCGCAAGCGTTTCAGAAATTACTCAATTACACAATTGCCCGATTGCACAATCAGTCGTTCACCACCGGGTTACGCAGCGTGCCGGCTCCTTGCACGCTGACCTCGACAACGTCGCCGGCCTGCAAGGGGCCGACGCCCGGAGGCGTGCCGGTGGCGATCAAATCGCCGGGAAACAGGGTCATAACCTGGGAAATGAAGCGGATTATAACATCGAGCGGGAAAATGAAATCGCGGGTAGTGCCCTGCTGGCGGACCTCTCCGTTGACGCGCGTTTCCACGCTCACCCCTTCCCAGGGATCCAGTTCATTGGAGACCAGGGGGCCCACCGGGCAGAAGGTATCGAAGCCTTTGGCGCGGGTCCACTGGCCATCCTTATTCTGCAGGTCGCGTGCGGTAACGTCGTTGACGCAGGTGTAGCCGAGAATGTAAGGGCGCACGTCGTCGCCCTCGCTGAGATGGCGGCAGCGCCGCCCGATGATGACTCCCAACTCACCTTCATGGTCCACGCGCTGGGACAAAACCGTGGGGCGACGGACTTCGCCGCCGGGACTGAGCAGCGAGGAGTTGGGCTTGAGAAAGATGAGCGGCTCGGTGGGGATGGGGTGGCCCAGTTCCTTGGCGTGCTCGATGTAATTACGGCCGACGCACACGATTTTGGTGGGCTCCACGGGCGGCAGCAGGGCGGCGTCGTCAAGCGGCAGCGGTTGCATGCGGCGGCTGGGCAGTTCGTCAAGTTCGCCTTCGCCGAGATGAGGCGCCGTCAGCAGCAGGCGCGTAATGTGGTCTTCGCCCGCCGTGGGCTCAACCAGACCGTAGCGAATCTGTCCTTCCTGAGTGAAGCGGCAATATTTCATGGCACCCGTTTCAAAGTTTTAAGGTTTAAGATTTTCCTGGGCTGTAAAGCGTAGCAAATAGTCAGCAATTACCGTATTCTGCCTGCCAACCACCAGCTACTGGCAACCAACCCAACTGCTGAGGAAACACTATCCTCAATGCTCAAAGGCTAAATGCCAAGCGCTAATTGTTAATGGCGCTTCTTTTCTCGGTACCCGTTAATCGGCTCCGGGCACGGTTTCCGAGGCCTCTGGCGAGCGCGCGCTCTCGTTGCCATGCACATCCACCGCAGTAAGAGAGTAGAAATAAGTCCGGCCCGCGGCCACGTTCCCGTCGCGGTAGGCTGGGGTGGCCAGGAGAGCAGAGTTGATGCGCGTCCATGGACCGTGATCTTCGCGGCGGTAGACGTTGTATCCGGCCAGATCAGGTTCTGTATTGGGAGCCCAGGTCAAGTCTACAAAGGGCTTCTGCCCGACGCCGGAAAAAACTGCCTGCAGACCTGAGGGCACGGCAGGCGGGTAAACGTCATTGGCAAAGACGGTGACGGGGGCCGAGTTATCGCCTTCAACTTCGGCCCGAGGCTTGTGCTTGAGAGACACAATGGTCACCACAGTGACCCAATAATCGTAAGTCTTCTGCCATTCGAAGGAGTGGTCCACCAGCTCCGCCTTGGGCGAGGCGCTTAAGGGTACCTCGCCGACCGGCACCGGCGCAGCGCCGCCCTTTTCCTGGCGATAGATGCGGCAGCTGTAACCCAATTCCGGAAGCTGGTACTCGGGGACGAGGCCGGTAAAAGTAAGCACAACGCCTTCGGCTGTGACCTGGGCAGCTAAATCTGTGGGCGGCGGCACAGTGGGAGCCAGTGGCACTTGCACCTGGTTCGAAAGGCCCGCGCTGCGCTCCCGCGTGTTCAGGGCTTCCACCGCATAGTTCATGAAGCCGGTCGGATCCTGCTGTTCCAGGGCTGGAGGCAGAGTGTCCTTCGCGCTGGCTACAACGGGAGGGGCCTTGGCAGGGGTTGATCGGGCCTTATGGTTGGCCGCCGCAGCCTGGGCTTTCGCCTCAGCGGCGGCTTCGGAGGCAGCGAGGAGGGCCCGAGTATCCACTTCGGCGACTTGGTCCGTGCACTTCGGCATGGCCACCGTCTGGCTGCGACAAACGCGAGTGGGACCAAGATGGCGCAACCGTACCGTGGTGTGATCCGTGGTTTCACGGGGGACAGTCCAGACCAGGGTGACGGAATCGCCTTTACGAGAGATGCGAAGATCCTGCGGGGGTTGCGGCAGTTCCAGCGAAGGCGGCAGAGGCACGCCCGGCGTACCACAGCCGAGCAGGCTCGCCAGCAGCAGACCTGCGATGGGGGCAAATTTCATCCGCGGAGCTGATCAGCGTACCACAGCGCATGCAGGGATAATTGTTCGCGGCACCTGACGGCCATTGGATTTGGTCACTATGGGGGGATTCACTACAGACCTAAGTACCAAGGTTCAGTTACCTGCGTTACTTGTTGGGGCGGTATCAGCGACCTAAATTTAATTTTGTCATGGCTTTTAAGTCGCTGCTTCTCTCGAAGGACGCCGATCTTGTCCAAACCCTGGCTCGTCTGCTCAAGGATCTGGACATTGCGGTAGAGCCTTGCAGCGAGCCGTTTGCTGCCGCTAAGCGGCTGATGGACCAGCACTTCGACGCTATCCTGGTGGACTGCGAGGATGAGCAGGGGGCGGGCTGGGTATTGCAAAGCGCCCGCATGGCCACGGCCAGCAAGAAATCCATCACCATCGCTATCGTAGGCGCGCAGAGTGCTAACAGCGGCGGTCCGCGCGCGGGTGAGAACTTTGTTATCCAGAAGCCGATTGTGCTCAAGCAGGTGGAGAGCACGCTGCGGGCAGTACGCGGGCTGATAGGAGACGGGGGAGTTGTTCCGCGCATCGAGGCGCCCGCGTCCGTCAGCAGCGCGCCGGCTGAAAAGCCGCCTGTGCTTGCGCCCGCACCGACGCCGCACGTCGCGGTCACAGCGCAGGGGCGTCCGCCGGCTGAGCTATTCGACGAATTAACGGCAGCTCTGGACCGCCTGGGGCCGCAAGGGTCGCCGGCCAAGCCGGTCCCGGTGGCAATGGCATCATCTGGTGCTGCTGCCGCGGCTGCACCCGCCTGGGAGAAACCGGAGCCTGTGACATCACCTTCATTGGGTGCGGCTGCCGCCGCTGCACCGGCGTGGGAAAAGGTGCCGCCTGCCGTACCCGAACCGACATTGCCACCTTCGGAACCTGTGGCGCCGCCCGTGCTTCGCCCAGCGCAGCAAGCCTGGCCGGGATTGATTGCAGCGCCCAGTGCTCCAGCAAAACCTGAAGCGCCGGCTGTGTTGCCTCTGGCAGCCACGGCGGCGGAAATGAAACCGGCAGTCCGTCCGGCTCAGGACCAGGTCCGATCCAACAACGCTCTGGACGATGTGCGCCGGCGTATGAGCACCGCCGCGCCGCCGGCATGGCGAACCGATGTGGAAGAGCGCCAGGAGGCGCCAGCGCCGCGCTTCTCCGGTCTTGCCATGGACGAAGAGCCAAGGAGGGGATTCCCGTTCAAGGCCATTGCCGTCGCCATGGTGCTGGTATCGCTCGCACTCTTTGGCTATAGCTGGTATCGCGGGCGCAACACGGCGAATCCGCCAGTTAACCAGGAACAAGCTCCGGCAACACAGCCGCAACCCGCGGCCCAGGCCCCAAACATTCCCGCGCCGGACGCGGCGGTTTCGCCCAGCGGCGATACAGACAATTCCGCGGCTGCAAAGACTGACAGTTCCGCAGCGCAGGCAGCGCCGGCGCCTTCGGTTGCGGCGGTAAAACTGAGCCAAGCCGGGTCCGAAGCCAAGCCGGCAAGCGATCTCACCGTCCCTGACACCACCACCGATGTAGGGCTTCCACCTGCTCCCCTGGTAGTGGAAGGAGGCAAGCTGCACTCCAATCCCTCCGCACACGCAGAGGAAGCGCAGATGAAGCCCCCCAGCCTGGACGCCGTGGCCAATGCGGGCAAATCCGAGATGGGAGGAGTGATGAGCCCGACGCCTGTGGATGTGCCCAAACTGGCGGCAGCGGCTCCGCAGCGCATCAAGGTTTCTCAGGGCGTAACCCAGGGCCTGCTGGTGCGCCAGGTGAAGCCGCAATATCCGGCCATGGCACGCGAGACCCGCGTGGAGGGAGACGTTGTGCTGGCGGCAGTGATCGGCAAAGATGGGTCAGTGCGCGACCTGAAGGCGGTCAGCGGTCCGGCGATGCTGGTCTCTTCTGCCATCCAGGCGGTGCGCCAGTGGCGCTACAAGCCATACCTGCTGAACGGCCAACCCGTGGAAGTGGAAACCCAAATCAAACTGCAGTTCCGGTTGTAACTTTAGTCGCTGGCGGCAGCACCCTTGACTCGCGTGGCTGGCTGTTCCGCGGAATAGTCCAAGTCTACGTTTTCCTGTTTAGCCTCGCCCTCTTCCCTGCCGATCACAAACCTGCCCACATCCAATGTGGCGCCGGGCTGGCTGTGGCGAATATCCACCAGCTTGCCCTGCTCCAGTACCAGAATCATGTCGCAGCTTTTGAGCGTATGAAGGCGGTGGGCAATCATAAAGGTGGTGCGGCCGCGCAGCAGCGCCTCGGTGGCCTGCATGATGGCGGCTTCCGTCTTCATATCCACCGAACTGGTGGGCTCATCGAGAATCAGGACGGGGCTGTCGCGGAGGAAGGCGCGAGCCAGGGAAATGCGCTGGCGTTCGCCGCCGGAAAGGCGCGCGCCCCGTTCGCCGGCGCTGGTCTCGTAGGCGTCAGGCAGACGGGCGATGAACTCATGGGCGCTGGCGGCACGGGCGGCGGCCTCAATTTCGCCGTCGCTGGCATCGGGCTTGCCGTAGGCGATGTTTTCCGCGATGCTGGCGGCAAATAGCACCGGCTCCTGGAGAACAACGGCAAACTGGCGGCGCAGATCGGCAATGCGGTAGTCGCGGATGTCAACACCATCCAACAGCACCTGGCCTTCCGACGGGTCATAGAAGCGCATTAAGAGATTGAGCAAGGTACTTTTGCCGGCGCCGGTGACGCCGACAATTCCCACCCGCGCGCCGGCGGGAACCTGGAAAGAGACGTGATGGAGCCCGCGCCCGCTGTCGTCATAAGCGAAGGAGACGTTGCAAAATTCGAAAGTGCCCTGGGCCCGCGCCAGGGGCAGAGCTCGCGGGCTTTCGGCGATTTCCGGCGCCTGGTCCAGGAGCAGGAAGGCGCGCTCCAGGCTGGTAAACCAAGCCTGCAGGTCGGTGGCTTTGGTGCTAAGCAGCTGCAGGGGCCCGTACATTTGTGCGATGTAGGCCATCACCATGAGCAACGACCCCACGGTGAGAAGACCGGAGCGCACGTGACGCACCCCGATGTAGAGGGCGGCTGCGGTTCCGCCGGCGATGGTCAAGCCGATGAGGAGGTTGAATACCGCCTGCATCATGGAGAGCTGCACCTGGCCGGACATGCGCTTGCTGGAATGACGAACAAAGCGGCCCTGCTCCCGGTTTTCCTGGCCGAACGCCTTGACCAGGCGGATGGAGCCCAGCACCTCCTGGATGACCGAGAGGGCCGTGCTGTCCAGTTCCTTGATCTCCTGGGAGCGGCGGCGCACCAGGCGGCTGCAGGCCAGTGAAAGCGCGAACAGCACCGGGCTGATAGCGAGGGCGACGAGGGCCAGATGGAAATCAATGCGAGCGCAGACGTAAACCATGCCCACCAGGGTGAAGACGGCGGTGACCAGGGGCACCACGCCCTGGATAGCCACATACTGAATGGAGGGCGCGTCGTGCTGGATGCGGTAAACCGAGTCGGTGGGTCCGTAGCGATCATGGAAAGCCAGGGGCAGGCGCTGTACATGGTTGAGCAGTTCGGCGCGGAAGTCCCAGACCAGCTTTTCGCCGGTGTAGGTCTGCAGGTACCAACTCGCCAGGCCCTGGAGATTGGCGAGCAGGGCGATAGCGAGGAGCAAAGCCACCGCAAATCCGATAGCCACCGGGCCCGGGCGCATAGGGGGAAGGAAGTGGACCAGAAAGTTGGGCAGGGGCTGCTGGCCCAGCACGCTATCCACCGCGATCTTCAAAGGCAGGGGATAAAGCAGGGTGAGGGGCATGGCAAGCAGGCTGAGGAGAGCGATGCCCGCCAGGTGCGGCCAGCAGCGGCGCGACTGGCGCAGGCTACGCAGATACAACCAACGGCTTGGCCCAGACTTCAACCGCATACCTTTCGCCCGCGTGGATTGGCTTTCGTTAAGCCCACAATAGCGTGAGTAGTTAACCCACCGCAATGAGGAGAAATCATTAGAAACCGGCCGCTCAGGAACATACCCGGCCTCCCGCCATAATCAGCTCGAGGCGGCAAAATCTCCTGCCAACCAGCAGCATTCAAGCTGTAACCAGGGAGCTCCGGTTCGGGTCACCAACATAGCCGCTGAAACGGCGGTATACTTGCCCGCATCGTGGGGGGTGCCATGTCATTAACAGTCTGCACATCGTGTTTGGCCGTCCTTCTGGTGTTCAGCATGTCGGGGTGGGGACAGAGAACTGCGTCAAATTTTCCTTCCCCGCCCGCGAGCGCGGAACGCATGCCAGAGATGCACAAGCCCAAGCCCGCAAACCTGGAGCAAATGGAGCTTGCCGCCGAACAGCACAAGATCCAGGTGGTGAAAGACACATCCCGGTTAAGTCAGCTGGTGAACGAACTGAAGCAGGAACTGGACAAGACGCCGGCGGGCACACTCTCCGTGGATGCGGTTAAGAGGAGCAAGGAAGTTGAGAAGCTGGCCAAGCGAGTGCGCAAGGAAATGGCGGGAGACTGAGCCCGGGAGTCGGGCCGGGAGTCAGCAAGAGGCACTGCTGGATGGAGCTTGTGACTGGAGTCATATGGGCGAAGCCTATTTCACGGATGAGCTATTCGGGTTCCTGAAGCAACTGCGGCGGCATAATAAGCGGGAGTGGTTTCAGGCCAACAAGGCGCGATATGAAGAGCTGGTGCGCGATCCCTGCCTGCGGTTTATAGCCGCAGTAGCAGGGCCGCTGCAGCGGGTGAGTCCGTGGTTGGTGGCTGATCCTCATCCGACGCGGGGCTCCATGTTTCGCATCTATCGCGATACCCGCTTTTCGTCCGATAAACGTCCTTACAAGACCCACGTAGGCATGAGCTTTCCCCACCGGGGCACGAAGCAGAGAGTGCATTTGCCAGGCTTTTATCTGCACCTGGAGCCGGAAGGCTGCTTTGCGGCCGCGGGTTGCTGGCACCCAGATAATCCCACTGTTACCCGCATCCGCAACGCCATCGTGGCCCGGCCAGAGGCGTGGACGAAAGCGGTGCGCGGCCTGGAATTGGAAGGGGATGCGCTCAGCCGGCCGCCACGAGGCTATCCGGCCGACCATCCTTTAGTAGGGGATTTGAAGCGCAAGGACTTTCTCGCCAGTGTGGAATTCACTAAGGCGCAAGTGTGCGGGCCTAAGTTCATGGCGGATTTCATTGCCGGGTGCAGGAAATTGAGCCCGCTGGTGGGATTTCTCTCCCAAGCCCTGGAGTTGCCGTACGAAGCTGGAGCACCGAGCGGAGCGGCTTGCGCTTTCCGAATGAGGGCGTAGCCGTTGCGCAGAATTTGCTGCTACCCCGACAATCACTCAATTGTTAGAGGATATAGCGTGACAGGTCCTGGTCTTTGACGATGTCCACCAGGCTCTTGCGCACGTAATCGGCGTCAACGGTGAAGTTCTGGCCCTTGCGTTCAGGAGCCTCGAAGCTGATCTCGTCGAGCACGCGCTCCATGATGGTATGCAGGCGGCGCGCGCCGATGTTTTCCGTGCCTTCATTCACCCGGAAGGCGAAGTGGGCGATCTCGTCGAGCGCGTCGCGGCTGAACTCCAGCTTCACGCTCTCCGTTTCCAGCAGCGCGGTGTATTGTTTGACCAGCGAGGACTTGGGCTCGGTCAGAATCTTAATGAAGTCTTCCATGGTCAGCGACTGCAGCTCCACCCGGATGGGGAAGCGGCCTTGGAGCTCGGGGATGAGGTCGCTGGGCTTGGAAACGTGGAAGGCGCCGGCGGCGACAAAAAGGATGTGGTCGGTGCGCACCATGCCGTAGCGGGTGTTGACGGTGGTGCCTTCCACGATGGGCAGAATGTCGCGCTGCACGCCTTCGCGGGAGACGTCGGGCCCGTGGCCGCTTTCACGGCCGGCGATTTTGTCAATCTCGTCGAGGAAGATAATGCCGGAGTTCTCCACCCGCTCGATGGCCATGCGGGTAACCTGGTCCATGTCAATCAGGCGCTGCTCCTCTTCCTGGATGAGGTAGTCGAAGGCTTCGCTGACCTTCATCTTCCTTTTCTTGGTGCGCTGGCCGAAGATGTTGGGCAGCATGTCCTTGATATTGATGTCCATCTCCTCCACGCCCTGGTTGGAGACGATTTCAAAT
>DATGGJ010000249.1:0-5018 GCA_035308585.1 Terriglobales bacterium | reverse complement strand
GGCTTCGAGCCGGTAGATCTGCTGGAAGCTGTTTCCATGCTGGTGGCGCAGCTGGAAGACCGACGGGCGGTGGTGGAAAACCAGTACGCGCGTTCCGTCACCTATCGCGGCAACACCGCGGCGCAACAGATTCTGAGGCTGGTCTTTGAAGTGTGCGACCGCAAATGGCGCGGCATCGGCAGCATCCCGCAGAGTGGGCTCCGCCTGCGGCCGGTTTTCGCATCGCACGACGCGGAGAAAGTTTTTGGCCTGGAAGATATCAGCGCGCCCGAGCCGGCCGAGTGCATCAGCGCGCAGGTGCTGCAGGGATTGAAGCGGCCCACCGAATGTCCCGCCTTTGCCGGACGCTGCACGCCGCGGAATCCGCTGGGCGCGCCCATGGTTTCAACGGAAGGCGCCTGTGCCGCTTACTACCAGTACCGCAGGCAGGTGGCGCCGGTTGGGAGGCAGGGGAATGAATGAATCCTCAAAAAGCGCGGCTGCGCTCGCCTGCCCGGCTCCGCTGGCCCCGGGCGAGATTGTCCTGCTGGGCCACGGCAGCGGAGGACGACTCACCGCCGAACTGGTTCGCGATTTGTTCCTGCCCGCCTTTGACAATGCCGCTCTGGCCCGCCTGGACGACCAGGCTATCGTCAGCGTGAACGGCTGCCGGCTGGCCTTCACCACCGACTCATTCGTGGTTAAGCCGCTGTTCTTCCCCGGGGGGGATATCGGCTCCCTGGCGGTTCACGGCACGGTCAACGACCTCGCCATGGGCGGAGCCCAGCCGCTGTTTTTGAGCGCCGCTTTCATCATCGAAGAGGGGTTCTCGCTGCAGGAGTTGCGGCGTGTTACTGCTTCTTTACGCCAAGCCGCGAAGGAAGCGGGCGTGGAGGTGGTGACCGGCGACACCAAGGTGGTAGAGCGGGGAAGCGGCGACGGGCTTTTCATCAACACTTCCGGAATCGGGTTGGTGCCGCCCGGGGTGACACTCTCCGCCAACCAGGCGCAGCCGGGCGACCGGGTTCTGCTGAGCGGCCCCATCGGCGACCACGGCATGGCCATCATGGCGCAGCGCGAGGGCCTGGAATTCGAAAGCGCCATTCACAGCGATAGCGCCGCCCTGCACGGGCTGGTGCAGGAAATGCTGAAAGTCACGGGCGCGATCCGCTGCATGCGCGATCCCACCCGCGGCGGCCTGGCCAGCGCGCTCAACGAAATCGCCGGACAGTCGCAGATTGGAATCGAACTGGAGGAGAGCGCCATTCCGGTGCGCGAACAGGTGCGCGGCGCCTGCGAAATCCTGGGACTCGATCCCATGTACGTGGCCAACGAAGGCAAGCTGATCGCGATCGTTGCGCCCGGAGCGGCGAACCAAATCCTGCAAGCGATGCGCGGCCATCCGCTGGGCGGGGAAGCACAGGTCATCGGCAGGGTCGGGAGCGAGAATCCCGGACTTGTGACCATGCGCACCGCGCTGGGCACCACGCGGATTGTTGACATGCTGGCAGGCGACCAACTGCCGCGCATCTGCTGAGGCGCTTATGCACGAACTGGGCATCGCGACCGCGGTATTGCAGGAAGCTCGCCAGGAGGCACAGCGCCATGCGGGGGCGCGTTTGCGGAAGATAAGGCTGCGCGTCGGGGAGCTTTCGGGGGTGAACGCGGAGGCGCTCCGCTTCGGATTTGAGGTGCTGGCACGCGAGAGCAAGCTGGAACCGCTGGAGCTTGAGATCGAGAACTGCCCGCGCCGGCAGCGCTGCCCGGCGTGCGAACTGACGTTTACGGTGGCGAACTACGACCTGACTTGTCCCGGCTGCGGAAGCGCCCAGACGGAATTTGTGAGCGGCGACGAGTTGGAAGTGGCTTCGCTGGAGATGGAGGACTATGAGCCAGGTGCCGCTGGAGCGCAAGGTTCTTAGCGAAAACGACCGCATTGCCGCCGGGCTGCGGAGCCGGTTTGCCGCCCAGGGCGTGCTTTGCCTGAACCTGATCAGTTCGCCCGGTTCGGGCAAGACCACGCTGCTGGAGCGCACGCTGGAGGCGCTCCCCGCGGGTGCCCGCGTGGCCGTGCTTACCGGCGACATCCAGACGGAGAACGATGCCGACCGCCTGCGCCGCTTTGGTTATCCCGTGCGCCAGATCACCACTGGCGGCACCTGCCACCTTGATGCCCGGATGATCGAGCGCGCCCTGGCGGAGTGGCGTCCGGAGCCTTTCGGTCTCCTCTTTATTGAGAACGTCGGCAACCTGGTTTGCCCAGCCAGTTATGACCTGGGCGAAGCGGCCAAGGTCGTGATCCTCAGCGTCACCGAAGGCGAAGACAAGCCGCTGAAGTATCCCGCCATTTTTCTGAAATCACAACTTCTGGTGCTGAGCAAGATTGACCTGCTTCCCTATGTGCCCTTCGATATTTCAGCCGCGGAAGACAATGCCCGCCGCATTCATCCCGGTATGGGCGTGGTAAGGCTCTCTTGCCTGACGGGAGCCGGGCTCAACACCTGGCTTGAATGGATTGAGGAACGGCGCGGGGCGCTGTCGGCCGTACGAGCCGAACTGGTGACCTGAATGGCAGTGCGCAAGCAAATCGCCGTCTCTGGGATCGTGCAAGGGGTGGGTTTTCGGCCCTACGTTTATCGTCTTGCGAATGAAAGGCAATTGAGCGGCAGCGTCCGCAACACCGCCGCCGGGGTGATGATTGAAGTGCAAGGTGCGGGCGAGGCCGTGGACGATTTCCTCGCGCGGCTGCCGGCGCAGAGCCCGCCCCTGGCGCGCATCACCGCGGTAAGCGTGCGCGATCTGCCGTGCAACGGCGACCGGCGGTTCGAGATTGCCGCCAGCCAAGGAGAAGAAAGCGTTCGCACCCTGATCTCGCCCGACGTGGCCATTTGCGCCGATTGCCTGCGCGAATTGTTCGACTCGGCCGACCGCCGCTACAAGTATCCCTTCATCAACTGCACCAACTGCGGGCCGCGCTTCACCATTGTTCGCGGCATCCCCTATGACCGGCCGCTCACATCCATGGCGGCTTTCACCATGTGCCCGGCATGCCAGCAGGAGTATGAGGACCCACGCAGCCGGCGGTTCCACGCCCAGCCCAACGCCTGCTGGGAGTGCGGACCGCAGGTGGAACTGTGGGATGGCTCCGGGGAAAGGATAGCCGCAGAAGATCCGATCGGCGCGGCGGCGGAGCAGTTAAAGCATGGCGCGGTGCTGGCGATCAAAGGCCTGGGCGGGTTTCATCTGGCCGTGGATGCGACCGACGCTGCTGCCGTGGAACGCCTGCGTGAGCGCAAGGGACGCGTAGACAAGCCCTTCGCGGTCATGGTTCCCGCCATGGAGGCAGCAGAGGAGTTTTGTGAACTCGATGCAGGGGCGCGCGAGGCGCTCTCCTCAGCACAGCGGCCCATCGTGTTGCTGCGCAAGAAGGATCCATGTGCGATAGCCGGCGCCGTGGCGCCCTCCAATCGCGAATTGGGCCTTTTCCTGCCCTACACGCCGCTGCACTACCTGCTGCTGGCGGAAGGGAAGTTCTCCGCGCTGGTGATGACCAGCGCTAATCGCAGTGAAGAGCCGATCGCCATTGACAATGCTGAGGCGGTGGAACGGCTGCGCGGTCTGCCTGATTTCTTCCTGGTGCACAACCGTGACATCCTGCTGCGCTGCGACGATTCCGTGGTGCGCGTCTCCGGGGGAGGGATGCGCCAGATGCGACGCTCGCGGGGCTATGTTCCAGTGCCGGTCTTCCTGGCGCAGGACGTGCCCTCGGTGCTGGCGGTCGGGGGCGAACTGAAGAACACCATCTGCCTGACTAGGGGCCGGCACGCATTCCTGAGCCAGCACGTGGGTGATCTGGAGAACCTGCAGGCCTTCCGGTTTTTTGCAGAGGCGATTGGGCACCTGGAAAAGGTTCTGGAAATCCAGCCGCAAGTTGTGGCCTACGATCTGCATCCTGATTATTTTTCCACCAGGTGGGCGCTGCTCCAGAAGGGCGTGCCCCTGGTGGGCGTGCAGCATCACCACGCACACATTGCCAGCTGCATGGCGGAAAATCAGCTGGATGGACGCGTGATCGGCATAGCGTTGGACGGCGCCGGCTACGGCCCCGATGGCTGCATCTGGGGTGGCGAGTTGCTCCTGGCCGACTATTCCGGCTTCGAGCGGGCTGGCCATCTGGAATATGTTCCTATGCCTGGGGGCGAGGCTGCGGTGCGCGAGCCCTGGCGCATGGCGGTCAGCTACCTCCATCGGCACTTTGGGCGGGCCTTTCTGGACCTGAAAATCCCATTTGTGCAACAGCTGGATCCTGCCAAGCTGAAAGTTTCGCTGACCGCCATGGAGCGCAACATCAACTCACCCTTGACCTCGAGCTGTGGCCGCCTGTTTGACGCGGTGGCCGCCCTGGCCGGAATCCGTCAGAGGGTGAACTACGAGGCGCAGGCGGCCATCGAGCTGGAAATGGCGATCGACGCCGGCAACAATGAACCGGGTTACGATCTGCAGGTGGCGGAACAGGACGGACAGCTCATTGTTAGCACACGCCGTCTGTTTAGCAAGCTGGTAGAGGATTTGGAGAAAGCCACGCCCGCCGCCATCATCAGCGCGCGCTTCCACCTTGGGCTGGTGAACGCTTTGGCAGCGGGCGCCGAGGTGCTCCGCCGCCGCACCGAACTCGGGCGGGTGTGCCTGAGCGGGGGGAGCTTTCACAACCGTTTCCTATTGGAACAACTGCAGGCGCGCTTGCGCGCCAAAGCATTTGAGGTCTTCACCCATTCGGAGGTGCCTGCGGGAGACGGTGGCCTGAGCCTGGGTCAGGCATTGATAGCCGCCTCGCGGTTCCCTTCCAAATAGGCAATTCCAGGTCACTGCTCGGACACATGGGCAAGGCACGCCCGTAATCTCCGTTTGGAACGGGTAGCTTATGAGTACACGTTTCTCCTCAACCCTATGGTAGTATCCGCCCAACCATAGCCCTGTTGCCCGGAGGTTTTATGCCCGGTGTAGTGCTGCAGCCGCTGAACCTCTCCGAACTGCTTGAC